>NZ_BAXQ01000022.1:0-60080 GCF_001310615.1 Thalassobacillus sp. C254
CTTCCCTTAAATAAACTCTAATTTTCTTGTTTTTGTGCCTAAGGCTTCCATAGGATCGCGTCCCAAAGCACTATAAACGAATTTTCCAGTTAGCAATTTTAAAACGTCTGCAAAGGAATCTTTATTTTGATATTTTATTTTTTTATTATCTAAATCAATAACCAGATCAAAGTCTTCAATAATCTTAGGTAGATCTTCCATGTGATTTACAAGTACTTTTATTCCGTTGAAATTTTCTACCTTCATAAATTGTCTTATATATCTCCCGTCATAGCAATGCTCCACAAACTCTCAAAACCCTGGGAATCAGAGAAAATATTATCCTGTTTAACTTCAAGTCATCTAACACTTTTTTTCTAAGTGTCATATACTCACTCTTATAATCGAATAATATTTCAAATTGGTATTGACTCAATATTATTACATTATCATTAGTATATATTGCGTCTATTCGATCATCAATTGAAATAACTTCAGAAGCAACTTTTTTAAATTTATCTTGATACTTTTCGAAAAGCATACCTTTTTTTATTGCTTTTAGGGTTGCTGAATTTTTTAAATAACTTTATATCTTCACCTAGATGATTTTGTATTATTATTACATATGCATGGACGTTGTTTAAATCTCCTTCTCCGCTTGATAAAAAATCCTGAGAAGATGAAATAGCATCAATAATTTTACCCAAATCTGCCACTTGTTCACTTTTTTAATGTGTAGATTTCCTCAGGAGAGGATGCTTCAGGTGAAAAGGTTTCAAAGCTTTTGCCGTTAAACTTTTTCTTAAGATAGTTAGAAATCATCGGTAGCAACTCATCAGTAAGTAAATTAGGCTCTATATTAGTTGAATAAGCTGTGTAAAAATTTTCATTATTAGATTTATTTTTGGAAATGAAAAATATCTGTATTGATATATCTTTATCTGAGATAAATTTTAAAATTGAAGATGCTTGTTGATCGTACAGTTCAGACATATATAACTCTCCTCATCCTTTTAAAATATAACTTCATGTAATAAATAAAAACGGTCATTTTTGACCGTTTTTATTTATGTCACTTGTCGTCCTTCTTTTTCTCTTCTTCTTCCATAATGAGAAACTTTAAGAATCTTCTTACATCCTCCCGTTTTTCTTCTGGACTGATAAGTAGTCTTTAAGAAAGATCTGGGTTTCGGGATCCTCAAGTGCTTCATCTACCCTCTTATCTAACCAATCTTCCTCTTTATTTGAATATGCAGCTTTATTAGTTCTTCCTAACAGGAAGTCAACAGACACATCGAAATAGTCAGCCAGTTTTTGAAGGGTATCAGTATCTGGGGTCCTGTTCCCGTTTTCATATCCAGAGATAGAAACCTTAGTAACATTAATGATTTTCCCAAGGCCTTCTTGTGTAATGTTTTTTTCTTTTCTCAGTGAACGTAATCGTTCTCCAAACCCCATAAAATCAACCTCCAAGCCCACTTTTCGTATACTTTCAATTATAAGTTAACAGTATGCTAACGTAAATGAATTAAAAAAAAGTTAACTAAAATGTGAATAAAATGGTTGAAATAAGCTAACAGTTAACTTATAATCTAGTTAACAAGGAGTTAACAAAAGGTGGTGACGAGATGTCAGAGCGCAAGAAATTAAAAAACTACGCCTTCTTCATCAAAAACCCTTCAAACCGTTGCTAATGAAGTAGGAATAAGCAAACCATACTATTGGCAAATAGAAAATGGGGAGCGAGGTTTGTCTTATGATTTGGCTGTAAAAATAGCTGCGGTCTTTAATAAAAATCCGGATGATATTTTTTTGGAATCTGAGTTAACCTGTAGTGAACAAAAAGGGAGCGACACTTTGATTTAAACAGCACTTCTTATTATGTACGAAAGGAGATAAAAACATGATCGAAGTAAAAGTAGATCAGAAAGAATTGAAAGAGCTATACATGCAAGAAATAAAAAAGCGGCTTGATCAGTTAGATAATGAAATAACATTCTGGGATGCAAAAGAATTAAAGAGGCAAACAAATATGTCTTGGAACACAATTCAAGATAAGTTCTTTTTTGATCCTGACTTCCCAAAATTTAAGGTGGGTAATAAATGGTACTTTCCATCAGAAAAAACAAAAGAATTTTTAAATAATTGGATTGCACAACAAACGTATTAATTTAAGGGGGTGTTACATGAACATACGAAAAGAACTAGCCATAACACAAATCAGGGCAAAAGTATTAGAAGTTATGTTTTTGATCGATAAAACTAAAAGTGACAATAAAAAAGAAACAATTCAACAGTTGGAGTCAATTCTGAAAGATCTAGACGATGAAATTCAAGTAGATGATAGGGGGTATTGAATGAGATGGATGTTTACCAACAAATGTTGATGCTGGAGTTAGAGAAAATTGATTTGCGGTCCAAGTGTCGAAGCGAGCAAATTCACTTGATCATGAAAGCTTACACTTTACCAATGTATAAGCAAGCTAATTAATTTTTTTCCTCTATTCAGGAGGAACTTCTTTTTACCCACATTTGCGAAAAATGTAGTCGTAAAAAATCAAAAAAGAAAGAGGGATGATGAAATGAGTAAAGTGATGACGCTATTTGTTGATGGGAATATTGGAAAGAACTTATTTAAAAACATAACCAAAGAAGATTATCTTGAATTGGTTAACCACGAATCATTCTTATGCCAAATGGCTGAAATACATAAGAAGAATGGTTTTCTCCATGAAATGCGGATTGTTCTCCAAGAGAAGAAAAGAATTCAAGTTATTCGCATTTGTGCAAAAGCGGCTTTGGAACAAAACTACAGAAAGAAAAAAATAAGTAAAAAACCTTAAAGAATTTACCAATATTAGAAGTCAACTTCGCACTGAACTACTTATATAAGAGTAGAGGAAGAAAAATAAATAAAATCTAGCTTGTAGGAAACTTCCTCTTATGTTCATCTAAGCGCTGAATGGCAGCCAATGAACCTAAGGACGAAAAAGAGGTGAAAAGGATGAATGCACAAGAAGCTTATAATGTTTCAAAAGAGAACGTTGCTATCGCTGCTGAAGAAATGCTGACGAAAACAATCAAAACAATGTCTCAAAAAATAACAGAAGAGGCGAAGCGGGGAAAATTCACAGCGGCTATCAGCATTAACAAAAAACCAGGGTGGTTTGAATTTAATAATGACGAACGGTTAATACGACATTTTGAAAAGCGAGGATTCAAAGTTGATGTCTCAACTATAGTGTTTGAAACCCGTGTTTTCTGTAGCTGGGAAAACCCAAAATACTAAAAAAAAGTCACCTGCGGCAACAGATGACTATAGAAAACTTATATCAACGTGAGTATATCACACTCCAGGGGGATAGCAAATGAACGATTTTAATGTGAAAACCAATCTGAGTGAATCAGAAATAAACGGGTTGTTCCAAAAAGTTGAACAATTAAAGAAAGAACGCTCTGGTAAAAAAGAAATCATTGATAAAAAACAGACAAAATCATTAGCCACATCTTAAAAAATGGCAATGTGATTGCTTATAAAGAAAACACTCCTTACGTGCTAACAGTTTCACAAAAGCCCAGCCGGAAATTTGATAAGGCTCAACTAGCAACTGATATGGAAATGACTCAAAAAGAATTAGATTTTATCGGTATTGCAGAACTAGTGGAAGAAGGACAAATTACTTCAAAAAAATTAGACAAGTATTATTACGATGAACCAAATCAAAAATTAAAAGCACGCCGAGCGAATAAAAAAGATATTGAGCTGATCTTTGGTGGTAGGTCGTGAGTCAATTCTCTGAAAAAACAATTGAAAACAATATAAAAAGATACCTTGCTTCCATTGGTGCCTGGCACATTAAAACGCATGGGAATTTATTTTCAAAAGCAGGTGTCCCAGACATCTTGGCTTGCATCAATGGGAGGTTTGTCGGAATTGAAGTAAAGAAACCAGGTGGTAAGGTGAGTGAGCTCCAGAAAGCAAACATTAGATTAATTGAAAAGGCAGGGGGTGTTGCATTTGTCTCATTCTCTGTTGAAGAAACGAAGCACTATCTTACAAAATTCAATCTTATATGACTTTCAAAAAGAGCTTCTTAATAAGATTGATCCTGATTATATTATTGCTGCTGACACAGGAACTGGAAAGACAATGATGGCTTTGCACCATTATTTACGCCATACAAAAGGAGAACCTCTTTTAATAGTATGCCCACCACAAAAGAAAGCAGAAGGTGGTTGGGATCGAGAGGTAGAGCTTGTGTGTGAGAAATACGGTATTGAAATTACGTACGAGACTCTAAGCTATGGTGTCCTGGCTAAACGCTGGAAAGACTATAATGGTTGGTTTGTTGTTTATGATGAATGCCATTATATCAAGAATCCAACAAGTCAAAGAGGAAAAGCAGGAGTAAATCTTTCTAAAACATCGACTAATTTTCTTCTTTTGTCTGCGACTCCGTCCAGTAATGGGTGGGGTGACACCATTGCTATATGATCATGTTTGGCCATTACAAAAACAAGACGGAATTTAACCGGAAACATGCTATTTATGAAGATGAATTCTTTGGTTCTAATCCTGTAAAAGTAGTGAGTGGATGGAAGGACCAAGATAAATTAAAAAAAGTTGTATCAATCTTTCTCTATTAAGCTAGCAAAAGAAGATTGTTTAGACCTTCCCGGATTGGTTTATGAAGATGTGTCCTTCACGAAAACTAAGGAATATAAAACGATCGAGAAGGATCGAGTCCTAGGTGAAGAAATTTTTGATTCTATCCCTAAACTACAGCATGGTCTGAGGTTTCATGCTAATCAAAAGGACAAACTAAAGTATTCTGAAATGCTTGCAGAAGGTACAAAAGAAAACATGATCTTCTTTTATTACTATCAGGAAGAAAAAGAAGAGTTAAAAAAGGTCATGAAAAAGTTAGGAAAGACAATCTTTGAAGTTAGTGGCCAGGAAACAAACCTCCCTGATAAAAGGAAGTGGGAAGGCTTGGATAACTCTGTAACCTTAGTTCAATACATGGCAGGTGCTGCAGGCATTGAATTACAGTATTCCAACCTGGTGGTTTTCTATACTCCCACGTATTCCTTTCAGGACTATGAGCAGGCACTGGGAGAGCTTACAGAAATGGACAGACCAAAAGGTAACCGTATACCGCTATATTACAAAAGGAACTGTAGAAACAGCTATTTATAACGCTTTGAAACAGAAAAAGATTTCACTGAAGACTTATTTAAAAAGGATCTCAAGTTATGAGTAATTTAACGACTCAAGCAGGGGCAAATGTAATTGAGAAGAGAGAGTTATATGTTGGTGGATCAGATGTACCCACGCTACTAGGAATTAATAAATATAAGACCCCTTATGAGTTAGCACTAGAAAAAGTAGGACTTAAGAAATCTGACTTCAAAGGCAATGAATACACTCAGTATGGAAACGTCATGGAACCCCAGATCAGGGACTACATCAATGTAGTGAATGAGACACACTTTGTGGAAGCAACAAAAATAGGTGAAGGGATCCGCTCCAACACCGATGGGTATGACCAAGATCAAATCTGATACTTGAAATAAAACTCATGGTAAATATCCCACTCTAGAAGTCTATAAAAGTCAGATGCAGTTGTATATGTACCAATTTGAATGTGATCAAGGATGGCTAGCTTTGTATGAAAGGCCGGCTGACTTTGATGCTGAATTTGAAGAAGAAAGATTAAAAAATCAAAAAGGTAGAGCGTGATGATGCTTACATTGAAAAAATATTAAAAGAAATTGATTTGTTTTGGGGCCGGTGTGCGTTTTTAAAAGACAACCCTGGAGCAAGTGAAGATGATTTTAAAAACTTTGGCAAATCAAGTGGAGGTAAGTCAATGAATGAACTGCAGGTAAAAACTCTTCAATTTGAACCAGCAAAAGTGGAATTTAACTTTCAAGAGCTGTTTGCTACATTGGATCAAAACTTAAAGAAATACGAAGGATTAACTTTTACAGAAGATGATATACCAGAGGCGAAAAAGACAGTTGCTGATTTACGAAAAGGTAAAAAAGCAGTCGACAGCTACCGTCTTCAGACCAAAAAGAAATTAACAAAATCAGTTACTGAGTTTGAGGAGCAGTGTAAAGAACTAAACAAGAAGTTTGATCAAGTGGTAACCCCTTTAGTTTCCCAGATCGAGAAATTTGAAGAAGATCGAAAAGAAGAAAAAAGAAAACAGATTCAAAGCTTCATAGATAAGTTGATAAGTGAACAAAATATTTCTTCTGATTACTCATCAGAGTTAATCGTTGAAAGTGATTTTCTTACTAAAGGTAAATCAATGAAATCCATTAAAGAGGAATTAACCCTAAAAGCAGAAGCGCTTGTTCTTAAACAGCAAAAATTTGAGGGTGACAAAGAAATCATCGAAAACACAGTGGAGATAGCTAACAATAGATATAAAACAAACCTATTAAGCTCTGCTTATGTGAAGTTACTTCAGTACAAAGAAGTAAAGGAAATCAAAACGTTAATTCTAGATGACGCCCAAGAAGAAGTTCAGAAACGACTGGAAAAAGAATGCGAACAGGAAACGAAAACAGCTACAGTGATAAAAGAAAAAACTGCTCCGGTAAAGGATGAACAAACTTTCTTTGAAGTATATAAGGTCACTGGAACTGAATCACAACTAGATGCATTAGAAGAATTTATGAGGCAGGAACAAATTGAATTTGAAATTAAGGAGGAAAACGAGTAATGGGCTTATTACCTGAAAATAAAAAGAAAGTAGCTAAAGAAACACCGCGTAACTTTGTGATCTATGGAGGTACAATGCATGGGAAGACATATTTTACAGATGAATTTCCTAACCCTCTAAATCTTAATACAGATGGCAATGCGGATATGATCGAAACACCCTCCATTAACATTTCCCATACAAGGAATGTAAAAGGACAAATTACACAGGGTGCCAGTGACCTTATGTCTGACATTATTGTAGAGCTGGAGAGTACCAACCACTCTTTTGAAACAGTAATTGTAGATGTGATTGATGATGTGATTACTCTCTTTGAACAGGAAATAACAGAAGAGCAAAATGTTAAATCAATTGCTGATATCCCTTATGGAAAAGGTCATCAGATGATTGAAATGATGGTTCGGGTCCTAGTTATGAGATTGAAGGAACTGTCAATGAAAAAAGGACTCAATGTTATTTATGTCTCCCGCTTAAATACCATTGAAGAAAATGATGTCCAGAAGCATGTTCCTTCTTTAAAGCTCAAATGGATGAACATTGTTAACGGTAATTCTGATTATACAATTCTTTGCCGGAAGATCGGTAAAAAGTATCTACGCCAGGTAGAAAGCAAACGTAAGAATTATACCCGGGACAAAGTAGACGACGAAAGGATTGCACAGCTGCTTGATACAGTAATTGGTGCTTTTGATAAAAGTAAATCAACAAATGTAAATGAGGCCAAGAAGATAGTAGAACAGGAAGAAAAGCAAAAAGAAGTAGAACAAAAAGTGAAAGCAGAGGAACGTGCACAAGAAGCAAAAACAGATTCTCCAGCAAAAGAAGAAGCGGAAATAGAAGAAAAGAAAGCGCCACGAAGACCAGTTCCACGCCGGCGACCTGCAGTAACTAAATAAAAAATTTTAAAACAAAGGGGAAATTGATTATGAATTTAAAAGCGATGGCACAAGAAATTATGAACGAAGGCTTTGATCCTAAACAGATGCTGTAGGGGAGATTTTGAAGATCTACCAGACGGTTTATATGATGGCATGCTGACTGGAGTATCTTGGAGAGAGAATGACAAAGGCACTGAATGGCTTTCATTTGAATTTGAAATCCTTAATGAAGGTTTAGAAGGCCGAAAATACTTTGGGAACATTTTCTTCTCTAATGAAAAAATGATGCAGCTAAAACTTAAAAAAGGGCAATGAAAACAGCTGCGATTTTGGATGTTGACCTTACAATTGAAGATTTTGAGGACACAGATACGTTGGTAGAAACATTGAAAGAGGGCATAGGGAACCAATGCATGATTGACTTAAAAACAAACAAAAAAGGAACTTTTCAAAATTGGGAAGCCATGGAAGAGGCGCCATTTAACTAAGGAGGTATATTATGTTTACCTTCTATGACATGGAAGTGTTCAAGGAAGATTGGTTAATCGTTTTTGAACATGAGGGTCAGCTTACACACATTCACAATGATAAGGGAGCTCTAAAGAGCTTCCTATCAAGTGTAAGTTACTTGATCGGATATAACAATTACAACTATGACGATAAAATTTTAGCTTCGATTCTTAAAGGTATTAATCCTTACCACACCTCACAAAAAATCATTAGCGGGCAACGGTTTAATTTAAAACTCACTAACCCTCTTACCCTTGATGTTATGCAAGAAATAAGGTTAGGTCTCTCCTTAAAAGAAGTTCAAGCTAACATGATGAAAAACATACAAGAGACACCTGTTGGTTTTTCCATTGATCGGAAATTGAGCAAAAAAGAAATAAAACAGGTCTTCCAATACTGTGAAAATGATGTGTTAACCACCAAAGAGTTATTTGGGGAAAGGGAAAGCTACTTTGCAAGTAAGTTTGAAATCATAAAAGAGTTTGGGTTGCCGGCCACTTCTGTCAAAAAACAAGGGCCAACCTTGCTAGTGAAGTATTGCAAAGTAAACCAGGTACCGATAAGGACCGCTTAAAGCTTAAATATGATGAAAGAATTCCATTAGATGAGTTACCTAAAGATATCGTGCAGTTTTATAAAAAAGGTTGAAAAAGATTATGAAGCTGGATCAGACTACAAAGAATTAGAGAACAGAAAATTCACCTATAATTTGCACGGTCTTGATCACGTTTTTGGTTTTGGTGGACTTCATGGGGCCCGGGAACATTATAAAGGAGAAGGGAACTTTATGCAGATTGATATTTCCTCTTATTATCCTTCTCTGATTATAAACAACAACTTTATTCAAAACATTGATGTGTTTAAGAAGATATACCACACCCGGAAAATGCTGAAACTTGGAAACGATCCGAAAGAAAAAGTATATAAGATTCTACTAAATAGCACCTATGGTGCCATGAAAAGTAAATACAACAAACTCTATAACCCACGTCAGGCAAACAATATTGTAGTTAATGGACAGTTGATTATGACTTATCTCATTGAGTCAATTAAGCCAGCCTGCGAGTTAATTCAAACGAATACAGATGGAATCATAATAAAGTTTGAGAAAGAAATGCAACAGTCTATTGTCTGGATGCTCCAAATGTTTGAAAAGAAGTTCGATTTAACCTTCGATGTAGATGTAATTACTAAGATTGTCCAGCGTGATGTGAACAATTACGTAATTCAATATCAAGACGGCAGCATTAAAGCTAAAGGACGTTTTACTAATTATGAAGGGGGAGACTTTGAAAGGAATAGTCTTAGCATTATTGATAAATCGCTTGTTGACTATTTCATAAATGGCACCCGAATTAATCGAACAGTGGTGGAGTGTTGGAAAAAGGGCGAAATTGATCGCTTTCAGAATGTGGTAAAAGCCGGCAAGTTTGATGGAATGGTGCAAGAAGTGAAACAAAAAACACTCATAGAAGGAAGTTATGCAAGTGAGTTTTCTCCCTTACAAAAAACAAATCGCGTCTTTGCTGGTAAAGAAAAGATGTTGGGGACTGTGTATAAGGTTAAGCGAGAAAGAGAAACAAAATACTCTAAAGTGCCTTATACCAGTGACTATACTCTTGTTTGGAATGATGACTTAGAAAAACTGAATAAGCGTCACATTGATTTGAATTGGTACATCAAAGAAGCAGAAGGTTATTTGTTTTAGGGGGGCTAGGGAGCTGATTATTTGGGGAAGCGAAGAAAAAGATACTGGTTCCTGCTATACAAATTGGATGGGGAACAAAAGTATGGTTGTATGAGCAATTAACCTGGGAGAAGTGAAAGAAAAACAACTGCAAGGGTGGCGGGTGACATGAAGAAACAAACAAACGAACAACTATACCAAATCACACGTGATAAAGAAGCCAGCCTTAGTGATCGGTACGCAGCTGCCAGGGAGTTATATAGAAGGAAGTTGAAAAGAAAATGAGTCATAAAAATAAATCTTGGTTAGAAAGTGAGTACATCGAAATTAAGACCGGTAAGAAAGAAAAACGTAAATTTGATTCATCTGTAAATGAATATAAAGTTTCTTCAGAGGAGATGGAAGCAATGTTGAATAACGGATTGAACAAACAAAAGTACCTTGCTCTGAAAGAAGTAGGTAAGTCTGATAAAGATATAATGAATGAATTTCGTCTTCATTCAGTGAAGTTTTATGGATTAAAAGAAGAATGGGATTTAAAAGGCGTGAAATTTGAGAATGTGCAAAAAGGTGGTAAGAATACCCCTTGGCGGAATGATAAGAAGCAACCTGAAAAAGTAGAAATGAACACCTCGCCTAAATTAGAAGATAGTGGTGTAGTCACGGAAACCAAGATTACCACAGGAGATCAACTGGATATAGAAAAAACTGACTTTGATTCAAGCTATCTTCTTTTAGAATTAGAGCGTGAAAATGAGATGTTGAAAATTGAACTGCAAAGCGTTCAAGAGAAATATAACAAAGCCAGTGAGTTTTAAAGGTGTTGCTGTAAGAGGAAGACATCCTATTTTTTTACCTATTTGCACTGGTAAATTGTTCATTAAATTGAATTTAAAGGATGATTCTATGTCATTGTTTGACCCAAAGTTATACGAGGATAAAACTTATGAAAACCCTATGGTCTACAAGCACGGAAAGGGACCGGAAGGAAGAAAGTGCAAAGAGTGTCAGCGTTTTTATTACAAACAGTATGAGACAAAATATTTTAAATGTGAGTACAGAGGAGATACAGCTGGCCGGCACTGATCACAAAGCCAATTGGCATGCATGTAGCTGGTTTAAGGAGGAAGAAAAATGGAATTAAGGCGGCAGTATTTAATTGATGAACTGGAGAAACAAGGATTCTATGAATCGCGGGAGGGAAAACCGCTTAGGTCCTTATCACTTCAAGAAATTGAGTGTGAGTATGTTAGATTACCAGAGTTAAAGGAGATAGCCGAATGATTATAAGTTTAACAGAGTTGTATCCAAAACAGGCAATACTTAATAAGCGCATTAAAGATCAACATAACCTTCATGATGAAGACGTGTTTCTTAATCAAGTGTTAGCTCCCCTAGTGGAGATCGGGGAAGCGAGTAATGAAAGCAGGCACTTTAAATTTTGGAGTAAAGACCAAGAACCACGCAGACAGAAAGTAGCTTGGCCACACGGAGCTGGAGGTCCTCCTTCTTATGCGGATCCCCTTCTTGAAGAATTTGTCGATATGCTGCATTTTGGATTGGATCTAGGTTTAGAAATGGGTTATCACCTTGGAAAAGTAAAAGCTCACGTTGGGAGTGACCTGACTACACATACTCTTCTTCTTGCTAAGAAAGTGATTGAAGTAGCACAAGCTTACGATAAAAGCATTCCTAAAAGTATTTTGTTAGAAAGGTATGAAAGTATGATGGAATACCTTCTTGGGTTGGGTCTCATGTATGGTTTTGATCAAAAGAAGATCACAGAAGGATACAAGGACAAATTCAAAATTAATATGAGTCGCCAAAACAACGGTTATTAGAAGATAGCCAAAGGGGGAAACAGATGGGGTTTCTTGCTGGGGACGAAGTGACAATCAAACACACTGATGAACGAGGAATTGTTCTTATTGATAAAACAGAAACCTTGAATTTCATGCATTCATTTCTTGGTAAAAGGCAAGTAGTGAAGAAAACCTTTTTAGTACAGATATCCAGGAATAAAATCAAGTGGTTTGATGAACAAGCGTTGGGAATGGCTTTACCAAAAGAAGGTGTAAAAGACGAAGAAGCCATTGATAAAATGCTGATTGACGTTCATTTGAAATACAGACAATTTAAGTTTTTGGAAGGGAATTCTGAAGGGGGAAAAGTAGACCAAAACTGCGAAGGAGTGAAAAGTATGAGAGAAGGAATAGGGTGGATTTAGGGTTTGGTTGTGGTGTTTTATTCACCTTAATAATTATAGGGTTATTTTAATTATGAACATTACGACCACAAAATGAAGGAGCCATATTATGCAAAAAGGTGAAACGGTGACCAAAGAAATAGAAGTATTAAAGACTAAAAAAGGCAAAACCACTGTGATAAAGATCGATGGGCAAGTTTTTCAATGTAATCCAGACAGGGATGATTAGGTTGAGGTGAGTATATGATTGAACTGGGGATGTACCTAACCAAACATGTAACGGCTCCTTTACTTGTAGCTGCATCATTGCTTTATCTGATAGCCATTTTGTTCGGAGAGAGGGTGAGGAAGTGAGTAATATCAAGGGTTTTGTATTCCTAAGTGCAAAAAACTTTTTGAAGAGAAGAGTGAAGGAAGAAGGAAATGAAGCATATGAAATGTTTCAATGCCAATATGTACTTGAGCTATTTGAACAAGCCGAAAAGGTTGAAAATCTAGAACAACGTGCCAGACGAGCAGAGGACGAGCTGATCTATTGGAAAGACAAAGATGAAAGGCTTGAGAAGGTGATTAATACATGAGCAAGCGTAGGAAGGTAAAATACAATGTGTACTATTGCTCTGACTGTAGCTAGACTTTCTGACCGCTCCTATTCCTAGTCATGTCCATTGCCCTCGCTGCGGTGACTTCATTGATGTAGAAAAAATTGACTACGTGAACACTCCAGTCATTACTTATAAATGCAAACC
Organism: Thalassobacillus sp. C254; assembly: GCF_001310615.1. Classification (NCBI taxonomy): domain Bacteria; kingdom Bacillati; phylum Bacillota; class Bacilli; order Caryophanales; family Bacillaceae; genus Thalassobacillus; species Thalassobacillus sp. C254. The sequence goes on from NZ_BAXQ01000022.1 coordinate 12,747, forward strand.
ATGGTCAGAGAAGGAAATAGCCACACTCCGTTATATGGTTAAACAAGACTTCACCTATGAAGAGATTGGAAAGGAATTGGGGCGAACCAAGAATGGTTGCTCTGGAAAAGCAAGAGAGCTTAATTTACGCCCGGTAAAGTATTGGACAACCAAAGAGGACGAGGTACTAAAACGATTGTATAGAGATGGATATACTTACAAGGAAATCTCAAACCAGCTACCAGGAAGAACATGGGTTACATGCAAAGGGAGAATGGATTCTCTTCGACGCAAAGGAGAAGTAATAGAAAGGAAAAAAGTGACCTCATGCCCACCTGATCCTACGGAAAAAATAGCCAGCCTTCTTAACCAGCAAAAGAGGAACAGCACTGGTCCAGTAACTTCTCTCGTAAGAAACCAACCATAACCATCATCTACAGAAAGGAGGTCACACCTTGCTCAAATACATTGAATTGGACGGAAAAGTACCACTGCATAACTTTGATACTTTCAGTACGGACCACACTAATTATGAAGATGCAGGCGTGATTCTTAACAACCAGGTCGTTGTGGTTGACTTTGATGATAAAGAATCTGCTAAAGTCGGTAATCTTATTTTTCAAAAGCACCCAACATTAAAGGTAAAAACAAGTCGGGGGATACACCTTTATTTCCGAAAACCAAAGAATGTTTTTATAAAAAATTGGGTAGGAAAGCTTACCAGCTGCGGCGTTAACGTGGATTATAAGTTAGGAAAGAAAGCACATGGGACGGTAAAGCAAAAAGGAAGAATTCGTCCGATAGAAAACAGCCATTTACTAGGAAGGTGGGAAGAGCTACCGTCTCTTCCCTTAGAATTACATCCTAGTAAACTATCACAAAGCCTGCTGGGTCTTCAGGAAGGCCAAAACAGGAATAGTTTCCTTTTTACTCATCTCTTGGCTGTTCGCGAAATGTATAAAGATGTAACAAGTGACCAAGTTGCTAATTTGGCGGAATTTATAGAAGCTCATGTGTTTGCTTCTCCTTTAGATAAAGGGGAGCTTGATAAGCTGATTCAAAGTGTCATATCCAAGACTGTTAATGAATTAAAAAATAAGTTTCTGGATCCTAAAGACATTATTACTACAAGTGAAGTCTTAGCAAGTGAATTTCAAATTAAGTATTATAATCAGTCGCTTTATTTTAAAACAGAAAATGACGGCTGGATTACCGATAACAATAAGTTATTACGTGCAGTGGACAAGCGTATTAAGTTAAAGCCAAGACAGCAAAGCGAGCTTTTAAAACGATTAGAAGTAGACGCAGAACTCATTGAGCAAGACGAGTTTTCGATCCGCTTCAACAATGGTTGGTCCCTCGATTCGTCTAATGAAGTTATACCCGCTGAAAGTGAGTTTACACCTTTTAATTTAGACGTAGCTTATGAAGAAGGAACTTATGATGAACACGTTGATCGGTTTTTAAACTTTGTCACTAAGAATAGAAAGGACCTTCGTATTGTTTTAGAAGAAATGTTTGGTCACGTGTTAATGACACACAACTTCCCGCACAAGGCATTTTTCTTGTCTGGAGAGAGTGGAAGTAACGGGAAGTCAACTTTACTTGAAATGCTAAACAGTTTTATTGGTGATCTTGGTCACACCTTATCATTGGAAGATTTTAATGAGGCCTTCCAGATCGCAACATTAGATGGAAAGCTGGCCAATATTGGAGATGACATAGACGCTGCTTATTTAGAGAGATCAAAGAACTTTAAGACACTGGTGTCGGGAAACACAATTTCAGTCCGAAAATTGTACGGAGAACCGTTTAAGTTAAAGAACAAGGCTACTCTTATCTTTACTTGTAATGAAATGCCTACGTTTAAAGATAAGTCCGGAGGGATAGCCAGGCGTTTGGTTATCATTCCCTTCGATAATAAAGTAACTGAAGTTGATCCGAAGATTGATGAAAAGCTTTCCTCAGAGTCAGCTAAATCTTACTTACTTAGGTTGGCCATTGAAGGCATGAATCGAATCGTAAGCAATGGCAAGATCAGTTATAGCAAAACAATTGAGGATGTTACAAATCAATATCTTACTGAGAATGATAGTGTACTTTCTTTCCTTTATGACATGGATTTAAAAAACATGGGTGTGGAAGGGAAGACAACGGAGACTGTCTATTTGCAATATCAGAATTATTGTGAGGATAACGGTCTGAAGCCTGTTGGTAAAATCGCTATGAGCCGAAGAATTTCTTCTACTGGTTATGAATCGAAAGGAAGAAGAGTGAATGGCAAGTTGCGGAAAGTTTATGTGAAAGCTAATTAATGTTACACATAGTTACGGGTTGTTACGGATGAAATTTCTCATCCGTAACAGCTGTAATTACTAATATAATAGTATATATACTATTTTTCTTTTAAAGTTACAGATAATAATAGTAATAAGTATATATATAAAATAAAAAGAGAAAGAAAAAGAAAAGTAAAAGGGACTAGAAAAAATACTTTTATCCGTAACGCGTAACAAGTAGACTCAAACCCTTGATATATCAACAGCTAAAAAAACTAACAAAGAAAATAGTGTTACGGATGATCCGTTACACTTAAGGAGGGGCGTTCCATTGAATAAAGAAATGTGGGAAGAAGTAGCCAGAATATCAGCCAGGCTGCAGTACAAACAACGATCCAATACCTTGAGAATGAGAAGAAGATCCAAGAGAAGAATAGAACGGATTGGCGTTTGCGTAATACAAAGCTTCTTCTTAAAAACTATCGTTCCTTCTCTCTTCATTGTGCAGACCTTGAGAAAGAAGTATCTATCTTAAATAAAGAGGAAGTTGTGGATAGCTTAGATAGTGACGACTTTGCAGTTGAAGCCATTAAGCGAAGTAAGCAACGAACGATAACAATGGTTAATTTTATTAATCAGATGCTTGAAGTATATGAGATCATGTGTGAGCGATCTGGAAGGGCAGAAGAGATGAGAAGGTATCAAACCATCTATCATTTATATATCTCTGACGAAAGATTAACGGCTGAGGAGGTCGCTGACTGTCACAAAACGAACGTCAGAACCGTTTACCGGGATGCTAACGAAGCCGTGAAAACCTTGTCTATATTGGTTTTTGGAGTGGATGGCATAAAATTAAATAAGTGAAGCTCATGTCAAAAACGTGCCATTTTTTTTGGTAAATGAAAGAGTTATAATGGTAATATGAAAAAAATCTAAAAAAGATTTCTTTCTAAGGATCCCGACATACTCACATAGAATTCTGTTAAAAGACGTCTGCTTGTTATAAGTAGGCGTCTTTTGTTGAAGTGACTCACATCTCACATTGTATTACAAAACATATAAAACAGGATTACTTACTTACTTCGTCGAATTAACTAGACGGAGGAGGAAGAGAATATGGATTCCGCAGATATAATTAATTCTTTATTAGTACTAGTAACTCTAATAGCTGTTTTTATTTACTAGAAGAGCAATACTTGTACAAGATTCACCCAGGTTATCTTTGCTAAGATCAAACATGAATCATAATTTTGAAGATAATAAGTTAACTTTAAGGTGTGAGGTGAAAAACTTTGGAAACGGAATTGCTTTTCAAACCTTTCTAATAGCAAAGATAGTTAATATTGGGAAAGAAGATCAGTATTATTTATCAAAACCAGAAATAGGGATAGAATACAAGGAAATCAATCCAAGAACTTTGAGATTAGAGATGGAAAGGCCAAATACTGAAGCGATTTTGAGTGATATAGTATGGATTGAAGCTTATGTAGTAACAATTGATTTTTTTAAGAATATACATAGAACTAAATTAGAGTTTAGCAAAAATAATGATCACCTAAAAAAGTTTTTAAATCCTTCTAAAGCGGTATGGAGGTACTCGCCTTCTTACTTTCATGTTAAGCAATGGATGAGAATGGCTAATATTCAAGGCAACAGCTATGCTGACTTAGAAATTAAAAAAGAGAAGAAGAATTTAATGAATTAAAAAAGAAGTTTGAGCCGGTAATTAAACAAATTAATAAAAAAGATTTTAATAAAGACTAGACATCCTTTTTGGCTGTTTTTCTTTTTATTAAAAAAGGGGGCATGCATAATGGATACTCCAAAAGTAACTATAAAGCTGAGAGACTTAGAAGCTTTTCAATTATTGCTTTCACGAGCAGATCATAAAACAAGAAAAGAAGTAGTGAAGTTGTTAGAAAAAGAGGATAAGAAAGATTAGTTCTGAAAACCTTCTTGGTCATGTATAATGAAACACATACATAGAGCTGGAAGGTGATACCTATGAAGTTAATTTTTTTCTTATTCCTCCTACTTACACTCATTGCCTGTTCTCCGGAAGAAGAAGCAACTGGTGAACTTATAGAAGATGGTGAAGTGACAGCTGAGGAAGAACCAAATGAACCGACTCAAGAAGAGTTAAATGAAAGGTTAAAGGAACAAGCCATGGAAGCTAACTTTACTGAGGTGAATGGTGGAGAGGTAGAAGAAGGCACTCCATTATATATTGAAGGAAAAGTAACCTTTGTGGCTGATGGTGGTCAGCTGGGTGAGTTCACCATTACAACAGAAGAAAACGATGGCCATGGAATGTACAACATTGCAAACTTCTCTATGATTGAGGAGAACATAGAAGAAGGGCAACATCTGAAAGTGTATGGCACTTATGCGGGGGAATCAGAAGAGGGGTTCCCTGAAATAACTGTAACGGTTATTGAATTCCAATTGTGACTTAGGGCGCTCATTTGAGTGTCCTTTTTTTGTTTGATAAAGGAGGGAGATAATGAATAACCGTGTGGTTTCTTGTGATAAATGCAATCAAGAGTTTCAGATAAAACCTAAAACTTTTAAGAAGAAGGGGATTGAAGAAACATATTTCAACTGCCCGGAATGTAAAGAAAAGTATGGTGTCATCGTTACAGATAAAACGATAAGAAGAAAACAGAAAGCAATCAAAGAATTGCAAATCAAGATTGACAAACAAAAGGATCCTGAGATCAAGAAGAGACTCTTCTCTCAATTTCAAAAGGATAAAAAAGAAATAGAAACTTTGGTACTTTTTTTGAAAGAAAAGTTTAGGAAAAACAAGGGATAAAATCATGAAGAAAGTTGATCCGTTTTATCAAAGCAAAGAATGGAGAAGGTGCCGAGTGGTTGTGCTAGCTCGTGATCATTACTTGTGTTGCTCATGCTACAGTGCTGGTCGTATCACCATGGCCAACACTGTCCATCACATCAACCGCGGCGTGACTACCCTGAGCTTGAGCTCACACTAAGTAACCTTGAAAGCATTTGTCCTTCGTGCCACAACAAAGAGCACACGGAGAAAGGAAGCACTGTAAAGAGAGTGAGCAAAAAGATAACGTTAGTCGAGGTTAAAGGTAACCCTGAGATAACATAGCCCCCTAAGAAGAAAGGGAGAGGCTACCCACATACTGACCGGCGGCGGAGTTTCCTTTTCTACGCGGATGTTTTTTTATGAAAGGGGGGTCACAGATCACGGATATTGAGAGGAGGTATTAAGATGGCCGTACCTACAAGACAAAAACTTATTGATTACCTTGGTGATTCATACAAGGAATCAGATGAAGAACTAATTTCTTTATATTTAGAAACACATAAATTTTACCGAAAGCTCAAAAAAGAAATCCATAAGCAGGATTTAATGTATGAATACACAAACAAAGCGGGCGCTACGAACCTAACCAAAAACCCGCTTGTAGTCGAAATAGCTAAAACGGTTCAAACCTTAAACAACCTGTTAAAGTCCATGGGTCTGACCCCTGCTCAGCGTAAGAAAGTAGTTGATGGAGATGGCGAAGAGGATGACTTCGACAGCTTCTAACGGGGTGCTGCATGTTTTAGTAGAACCTTCATCACATCTTCTATCTACCTGGTATGCTGAGCAAGTGGTACAAGGGAAAATACTGGCTAGTAAAAACAACATCTTGGCTGCTAAGCGTCACCTGAATGATCTTAAAAAGCAAGGAACTGAAAGTTTTCCTTGGGTGTTTGATGAAGAGAAAGCACATCGGCCAATAAAGTTCATAGAAAAATATTGCCGGCCTTCGAAGGGGAAATTTAGACAGTTAATTTTGCAACCATGGCAACATTTTATTCTTGGTAGTCTTTTTGGTTGGATAAACGAGGATGATGGGTTACGGAGATTTAAGGAAGGACTTGTCTTTGTTGCTCGGAAGAATGGAAAGACCACTCTTATTTCTGGTGTAGCAAACTATGGGGTTTCTAAAGATGGTGAGCACGGGGCTGATATTCCTTTGCTAGCCAACTCGATGAAACAGGCTCGCTTGGTCTTTGATGAATCAAAAGCTATGATAAAAGCTTCTCCATTACTTAGAAAACGGTTCAGGCCCTTACGAGACGCTATTCATTATGATAAAACCTTTTCTAAAATAGAGCCGCAAGCGTCTGACTCTGAAAAGTTAGATGGCTTAAATACACACATTGGTATCTTTGATGAAATCCATGAGTATAAGGATTATAAATTAATCAATGTGATTAAAAACTCTCGTGGTTCCCGGGAACAACCATTGCTTGTTTACATTACTACGGCTGGTTATCAATTAGATGGACCACTTGTTAATTACTATGAGCAAGGTGTGGATACATTAAATGGTCTTATTACTGACGAACGGACCTTTTATTATATTGCTGAACTTGATGACCCAGAAGAGTTTGACCAGCCTGATATGTGGGTGAAAGCAAATCCAAACCTTGGTGTGTCGATTAAGAGCAGTGACATGCAGGAAGAATGGGATAAAGCGAAACGAACTCCACAGGAAAGAAATGATTTTATTACTAAACGGTTTAACATCTTTGTTAATGCAAGCAAAATGCCATTTATTGATTTTGAGGTTCTTAAAAGAAACAATAAAGTCATGAATTTAAGTGACTTATATGGAAAAACCGGGATAGGTGGTTATGATTTATCAGATTCTGAAGACTTTACAAGCGCCTGCCTTTCTTTCCCTCTCCTTGGTACTGGAGAGGTTTTTATTTTGTCTCACTCTTGGATACCTGAGAAAAAGGTAAAGCAAGAAAACGAAAAAATTCCTTATAGAGAGTGGGAGGAAGCAGGCCTTCTTACAATTGTTAAAGAGGAATACATCAATGAAGAGCATGTTTTCCATTGGTTTAAGGAACAAAAGGAAAAATATAATATCGAAATGATCACTTATGACCCTGCAAAAGCTTTCCGCCTTAACATTGCTCTTAAGGAAGATGGGTTTGAAACAGAGGTGGTAAGGCAAGGTTTTATTACCCTTGGTCCTGCAATGGATGATTTAAAACACTTGTTTATTGATGGGAAAGTGATTTTTAATAATAACCCTTTGTTACGTTGGTATATCAACAATGTGGAGTTAGTTATTGATCGAAATGGAAATAAAATGCCTACAAAATCAAATAGATATAGAAAAATTGATGGGTTTGCTGCCATGTTAAATGCCCATACACAAGTAATGGAAAGACTAGTTACTTCCACTGGCGGTGATAACCTTGAAGTTATTTCTATGGCTGATCTGTTAAGGGGGTGAGGAATTGAAATGGTATAACAAAATGAAAACTAAACTATTTATGGCTGCAGCTTCATGGGCTGGTAAAAGTTTTGACTTTACGAATTGGTACGGACGCACTTTTTGGGGAGTGGACAACTCAAAATTAGCTACAAATGAAACTATTTTTAGTATCGTCTCAAGGTTATCTAATATTATGGCTTCATTACCAATTAAGTTGTATCACAATTACGACACGGTCATTAATGATGCTGCTAATGTTTTAATAAATAGCCCTAATCACAGCATGACATCCTTTGAGTTTATGAGAAACATGGAAACCATGAGGAATGAGCATGGGAACGCCTATGCCTTGATTGAAAGGAATATTAGAGGGCAGGTTGAAAGGATAACACCTATGGATCCCACCTATGTGGAACCGGTAATTGAAGCCAGTACTCAAGAAATGTGGTACAAGGTGCTAGGAAACCAAAAGACATTTTACTTTCATAACTTAGATATTATTCATCTCAAGCATATAGTTGGTGCAGGCGGTCAAAAAGGCATTAATCCGATTGAAGTCCTAAAAAGCACCAATAGCTATGATAAAGCGGTAAGAGATTTCAGCTTGAAAGAGATGGAAAGTGCTCCAAATTCCTTTGTCTTAAAGTATAAGGCCAACATAGACAGAGAAAAAAGAGAGCAAGTGATTGAAGACTTTAAAAGATTTTATAAAGAAAACGGAGGAATCCTTTTTCAGGAACCTGGAGTAGAAATTGATCCAATCGAACGGAAATATGTAGCTGCAGATACATTTACCTCTGAACGTATTACCCGTTCCAGGGTTGCTAACGTTTTTAATGTTCCAGTAACTATGCTAAATGATACAGAAGGTCAAAGTTATTCAAGTAATGAACAATTGATGCTTACATTTGTTCAAATGACTTTAATTCCTATTGTACGCCAGTATGAGCAAGAGTTTGACCGTAAGCTACTCACTCGGAAAGATCGAGAGGATGGCAAGTATTTTAAACTAAGCGTGGGTGGTTTGTTACGGGGGGATATAAAAGCCAGGACTGCTTTTTATCATGGTGGTTTACGTGATGGATGGTTAACCAGGGATGAAGTCAGAAGATGGGAAGACTTACCACCGAAAGGGGGGCGAGCTGATGAGTTATTAGTTAGTGGTGATATGTATCCATTAGAAATGGATCCACTTGAACGAAAGGGGGTGAGAGTTAATGAACAAAATGCCGGTTCACATGAAGACTGACGCTATGATGTCGGTTAATAACAAATATGAAAAGATGACGAATAGTAAGTATTGGGATATGAAGATGTCAGCTGATAATTCTGAGGAAGCTGATGTTTTTATTTACGGAGACATTGTTCGTTACCAATGGGATGAAGAAGACACAACAGCTACAAGTTTTAAAGAAGATTTAGATGACCTTGGTGATATCTCTACAATTAACCTTTATATAAACTCTCCTGGTGGTAGTGTTTTTGAAGGTGTGGCTATTCACAACATGATAAAAAGACATAAAGCAAAAGTAAATGTGCATGTAGATGCGTTAGCAGCATCTATCGCAAGTGTCATCGCAATGGCAGGTGACACTATTTTTATGCCTAGAAATTCTATGTTGATGATTCATAACCCATGGACGTTTGCTATAGGAAATGCAAAAGAGTTACGGAAAACTGCTGACGATTTAGACCGTATAGGTGGTTCTGCTGTTCAATCCTATCTTCAAAAAGCTGGAGATAAATTAGACGAAGAAGAGCTTCAACAAATGCTTGATGAAGAAACTTGGCTATCAGCTGACGAAGCATATCAATATGGTCTATGTGATGTAGTAGAAGAAGCTAATGACATGGTTGCATCTATTAATGAAGAAATTCTATCTAAGTACAAGAATGTACCGTCACAATTAAAGCAGTCGAAAACACAAGAAAAATTTTCTGCCCAAGAAATGGCGGATAGAAGAAAGATATCTGAAGAAGCAAAATCAAATTCCAATTACATTAGTGATATTTTAGGGGGATTATAAAATGACAAAAACACAGGAACTTTTAAAAATTGTAAAGCATAAAAACAGAATGAAAATGAATCTTCAATACTTTGCTAAAGGTAAAACCCTTTATGAATTAAAAGCAAAATCTTTCAACAGTTGGACAGCAGCTTCAAAAAGTTGAAGCGGAATTAGCCGAAGTGGCTATTGATACAAGTGCAACAACAGAGGATATTCAGACTTTACAAAAATCCCGCGATGACTTAAAAATGCGCTTTGATGTAATTAAACAACAACATGATGAAAGAGAAGCGGAAGAGAAAGCGAAATTTCATGCACAGCAAGGGGTAAAAAGTATTGAAGATCCAAAACAACGCATTGAAAAAGCAAAGGCTGAGCTTATTCGGGCTACAGTTCGCCAGCAACCTTTAACTAATGATGTAAGAGCTGCCCTTGGTGACGATGACACTGGTGGAGGAAAGTTCTTACCTAAGACTGTTTCTACAGATATTATTGTTGAACCTTATGTAAAGAACCAATTGCGTAATCTTTCTACATTCACCCAAATTACTAACCTAGAAATTCCTAAGCTAAATTTTTCTTTGGATGATGATGACTTTATCCAAGACAAAGAAACAGCTAAAGAACTAGAAATGACTGGGGATAATGTTACATTTGGTCGTCATAAATTCAAAGTTTTGGCTGGCGTTTCTGAAACTGTGTTGAATGGTACAGATGCAAACTTAGTTTCACATGTTGACCGGTCTCTTCAATCTGGTGTAGCTGCCAAAGAAAAGAAAGTAGCTTTTGCAACTTCCCCTAAATCAGGTGAAGAGCACATGTCTTTTTATTCTACCCAAAATAATATTAAGGAAATGAGTGCAAGTAATTTGTATCGTGCAATTAGAGATGCAATTGGCGATCTGCATGAAGACTACCGTGAGAATGCACAGATTGTTATGAGACAACAAGATTATTTTGAGATCATTGACTTTCTGTCTAACGGAAATACTACTTTCTATACCGCACAACCTGAGCAAGTTCTAGGAAAACCTGTAACCTTCTCAGATTCTGCTGTTTATCCTGTTGTGGGTGATTTCTCTTTTTCACACTATAATTATGACATCAACGTTTGTATGATCGCGATAAAGATGTAAAAACAGGTATTGAACTGTTTGTAATTACTGCTTGGATGGATCATCAAATTAAGTTAAAATCTGCATTCCGAATTGCTAAAACAGATGAAGTAGAAGAAGCATAAGTAGGTGATCCAGTATGGATCTTCAACATTTAAAAACGTATTTACGCATTGATGGAAGTGAGGATGATCAAATTCTCACTTCTTTTGTTAATGCAGCCAAAGGCCATTTAAATAGTGCCGGAGTAAAAAAGCCATTAAATGATGATGAGCATAGCCAGGCACAATATGATTTGGCTATTATGCTTTATGTTAAGAGAGAATATGATCCTTTAACTCAAGCTGAGCTAGAGAGGATCGAGAAATCTCTTGAAGGGATCATTCTTCAACTAAGGGATTATGGAGGTGTAGAAAATGAGTGAGTATACAGTAAAAAGAAAATTTAGAGATAAACATACTAAAGAAATTCACCTTCCTGATAGTATTTATAAAGCAAGTGATCAACGTGCAGCAGAGCTTCGGCAAAAAGGTATTCTTGACGAGAAAGTGAAACAGGAAGAAACAACTGAATCGGAAATCGAAGAATTTCTTGACCAAAAAGTGGAAAATGTTATTAGTGACACTGAAGGTTTAGGTGCTGAAAAATATAAGAAACTTCTTGAACTTGAAAAAGAAGGCAAGAAACGTAAAACAGTCATTGAACATTTTCAAACTCAGGTTGAAGCAATTGGTGAAGAGAATGAACACAGCAAGAGCTAGACAGAGAATAACTTTCCTTAATCCGCCTGGAGAGAATATTGATATAGATGGATTCCCTTCTAAAGAATGGACCCCGCACGTTACAGTGTGGGCTGAATTGCGTACTTTAAAAGGTAGATCATTTTATGAAGCGGCTCAAAATCAATTAGAAAATAGCCGACATTTTATTATTAGGTATAGAAAAGATCTTAACGATAGGATGAGGGTACGCTGGAATGGTAAAGATCATGAATTGGCAGCCCCTATTGAAAATGTGGACGGGCTTAATCGCGAAATGGATATAAGAGTTAAGGCGGTGACATAGCCGTGAGTATGAGATTTGAAGGTATGGATGAGTTAATGGTACGCCTTGAGAGAATGGGGAGGCAGGGAGATCAGCTGAGAGATAGGGCAGTTGATAAAGCAGCCGAACGTTTACAGCAGGAAATTGCTAAGAATGTGTATAGTACGGGACTTAATCGGAGAACTGGGATTGCAGGTAGATCAATTGTACGGTCTGATGTAAAAGACGGCACAGTTGACATAGGGCCTGATGATTCTGGTTTTTATTTGCGTTTTTGGGAGTTTGGTTTCTATAACAAACGTGCTGGTCGAAGAATGGGCCCCATTCCAGTAGTTGCTCCAGTGTTTGAAAGAAATAGGGTCCTTTTACGTACAATTATGGCTACTGAAGTAAGGCGTGGATTGCAGGGGATCAGGATATGAATATTTCTAATATTTTATCCTCCGTTGGCGTTCCTGTAGCGCGCCTAAATTATTCTGGTCCTGAAACTTCCTATGTTACCTTCTTTGAATACAATCAGTATTCGGCTTTAGATGCTGATGATGAGGAAAAAGCTACACATTTATCTTTTCAGGTGAATGTTTACTCAAAAGGTAACTATCTTTCTCTTGTGGAGGAAGTAAAAAACTAATGAAAGCGGCAGGATACCGCCGTGTATTTGAAACTGAAGAATATGAAGATGGTACGGGTTACTTTCATAAGGTTATCCGGTACCACTATTATAAGGAGGAATTTTAATGGCAACTTTAGGTTTAAGAGACGTACATGTAGCAAAGTTAGAATCTGACGATGAGTCAGGTGTTAGCTATGAAACGCCTGAACGGATTAGAGGGGGTATTACTGCTACGATTACGCCCACCATAAATACAACTACTCTTTACGCTGATGATGGGCCAAGTGAAACAGCAAGTTCAATGGGAGAGATTACTGTAGCTTTAAATACAAAGGATCTTCCTAAATCAATTCAGGCTTTGATGCTAGGGCACAAAGTAAATGAAGATGGGGTTTTAGTAAAAAGTGCGGATGATTATGCCCCTTATGTAGCGTTAGGTTTCCGGGCTGAAAAGTCTGATGGAACTTACCGCTATGTTTGGTTATATAAAGGCCGATTCCAGCCTCAAGAACAAAACTATCAAACAAAGGGAGATACACCAGAATTTCAAACTCCGACCATAAATGCAGTGTTTCTTAAGCGTGATTTTGATGAAGCGTGGCAAGTTAGTGCTGATCAACGAGATGAAGAAGTTGCAGCTGGAGTGATTGATAATTGGTTCAATGAGGTGTATGAAGAAGGAGGTGCTACCGCCTAATGCCTTCTATCACATTGTCAGTTAACGGAGAAGAAAAGATTTTTACAGTGCCTTTTATTAAAGCAAGGCACTATAGGAAAGCGTTGGAAATCACAAAAGCAGTTAATTTAAATAACGTCAGTCACACCGAGCTTGATGAGCTAGTGGGTTTTATAACTGATGTGTTTGATAACCAATTCTCTGTAGATGAATTTTACGATGGAGTAAGCAGCAGCGATTTAGTCGGAAAGATCGATTACGCTATTGCCCTTGCTCAGGGAATGAGCCAAGAGAAATATGAAAAAACAATAGAGACAATCAAAGCTCAACAGGCTCAAGCGGATCAAGAGAAGGAAAATGAAGATACGGGAAAGTTACAATCGACCAGGCATTAAATCAATTAAAAAAAATGTATAGGAATCTAATAAAAAATGGATGGACACTCTCTGAAATAGATGAGATGGACATCCTTTTTTATTTGGATTTATACAGTGAGCCTGGTGATGAACAGCAAGTTTATATTGATCAGTTATTTTAGGGGAGGTGAGTAAATGGCAGAAGTAGGTGCTTTAAGGGTCTCTCTTAATTTAGACTCCGCTAATTTCTCACGCTCCATGACTGATGTTAACCGGAAACTTAGAAACGTTAAATCAGAAATGAATCTTTCTAAGGCTAGTGGAGACAGATTTGGAGGAAGTTTAGAACAACTTAGAGGACGATCTGATACATTAAATCGAGCTCTGACGCTACAAAGAGAAAGGGTTAATCTTTTAAAGAATCAATATGAAGAGAGTGTCAGGACAAAGGGCAGGGATGCTAAGGAAACCGAAAACCTAGCAACCAGATATAATAATGCAGCTGCAGAAATGGCTAAGACAGAACGAGAGCTAGCAAGTGTAACTGCAGCCATTCAGCACCAAACAAATCCTTGGAATCAATTAAGTCAAAATTTAACTGAAACTGGTCATAAGTTTCAAGATGTTGGTGGCCAAATGAAAAACATTGGTGGCCAATTATCTATGCGCGTGACGGCACCCATTGTTGGTTTGGGGGCAGCCATGCTAAGGACAGGAATGGAGTTTGAAACCTCCATGTCTAATGTTCAAGCATTAAGCGGAGCGACTGGTAATGATCTTCAGAGATTAGAAGATAAGGCCAGAGAAATGGGTGCTAATACATCAAAAAGCGCAAGTGAAGCAGCAGATGCTATGGGATACATGGCCCTAGCGGGATGGGATACCCAACAAATGTTAGATGGAATTGAACCAATACTCAGGCTTTCAGAAGCAGGTAATATTGATTTAGCCCGCGCTTCTGACTTGGTTACTGATTCCATGAGTGCCCTACAAATAGAAGTAGCCGATTTACCTAAATACCTTGATATGGTGGCTGAAGCTTCACGAACATCCAATACAGATATGGATGCATTGATGGAAGCATTTTTAATAGCTGGTGGGACCTTTGCTGAATTTAATGTCCCATTAGATGAAGCTACCGCTTTGCTAGGTGTGCTAGCTAATCGTGGATTTAAAGGTTCACAAGCAGGTACTGCATTAAATGCCATATTTGTTAACTTAACAAGCGGAGCTGGACAAGCTGGGGAAGCAATGGATGAATTGGGTATATCTGCGTTTGATGCTGAAGGAAACTTCATTGGTCTTGAAGAAACATTGTTGTTGGTTAAAGAAGCTACAGAAGGTATGACTGATGAGCAACAAGCTCAATATATCTCTATGATTGCCGGTAAACAGCATCTAAAAACATTTCAAGCATTGCTTGCCGGTCTTGATGACGAGTATGAGGGTTTAAAAGAAAGCGTAGATGATTCTACAGGGGCGTTAAATAACATGGCTGAGACCATGAAAGATAATGCCCAGGGTAATATAGAGAGGCTTCAGTCCGCTTTTGGTGAATTATCTATTACTGTATCAGAGCACCTTTTGCCTTTTGTCTCTGATCTAACTGAGGGTCTTACAGACATGGTAAGTAAATTTGGGGATTTAGAGCCAAGCACACAAGAGAACATTATAAAAATGACTGCCCTGGCAGCTGCTATTGGACCTGTTGTCTTGGTAGCAGGTCACTTAGTGACCAGTTTAGGTTCTCTATTACTTATTGGCGGTCAGGTAGCTACAGTAATAGGAGCTAAAGGTGGAATAGTTGCTGGTTTAACCGCCTTAACAGGTCCAGCCGCATTAGCAATTGCCGCTATAGGTGGTCTGACTGTTGCTGGTGTTGGCTTGTATAATCATTTGACTGAAGAATCAATACCTCAAATCGAACGATTTGGGGATGAAGTTAGTGAAAGTACTCAGCAGGCGATGGGTGCATTTATGGACCTAAACGAAGAGGCGACTATAGCACTAAATGAATTAAATTGGTCTGGTCAAGAAGTTACTGAAGAAATGAGTGAGATCATTGTAGGTAACTTTGAACAAATGGGTGCTCAAATTGTATCTTCTTTGGAAGAAAGTAAAGAAGAGGCACTTGTTGTTATGCAAAACTTGTTCACTGAATCGACTGAGATAGCAGAAGAAGAACAAGAAGAAATTCTTAACGCTGTACGAAATGGTTATGAAGAAAGAATAGAAACAGTTAATGAAAACAATGAACGTATAAAGGAAATAATGCAGGAAGCCTCTGAAGAAAACAGAGAACTTACTAGGGAAGAAAAGGATGAAATTAACCGCATCCAGCAAGAAATGAACGAGAACGCAATTGAATATTTGACCGAAAACGAAAGAGAACAAAAAGTCATATTGGAAAATATGGAGCGTCAAGCTGTCCAGATAAGTGCAAGACAAGCAGCCGATGTGGTGAAAAATTCAAAGGAACAAAAAGAACAAGTAATTGCTGAAGCAGAAGAACAGTATAATGAGGCTGTTGCTACAGCCATTATGCTTAGAGATGAAACTGGAGAGATATCTGCCGAGCAAGCTGAAGCTATTATCTCAGAAGCACAAAGACAAAAAGATGAAAGTATTTCAAATGCGGAGGAAATGCATGAAAAAGTGGTTTCCGAAGCTCAGAAACAAGCAGAAGGCCATGTTCATCATGTTGACTGGGAGACAGGTGAGGTCCTTTCTAGGTGGCAAACGTTTCGCGGCGATTTCGAAGTTACTCTTGATACATTAGGGACTATAGCGAGTAACAAATGGGATGAAATGGGCAATACCTTAGAAACGACCTGGGAGGCTATGAAAACAACAGCTTCCAATAAGGTGACTGAAATGAAAAATAATGCAGCTGAACGATTTGCTGAAATAGCTGCAGATTCTTACACTCGTTTCCAGGAAGCCAAATCTAATATCATGGATCCGATTACTGAAGCAGCAGATTGGGTGTCAGGAAAATTAGATGACATCAAACAATGGTTTAGCAACTTAAAGTTAGAAATTCCGCAACCTAGTTTACCTCGATTGCCTCGTTTTAGTCTTACAACAGGTTCTAGGGAAATTATGGGACAAACTGTTAGGTATCCTACTGGTTTTGATGTGAACTGGCATAAACATGGTGGATTCTTCGATGAACCTACAATTGCTGGTTTAGGG
Organism: Thalassobacillus sp. C254; assembly: GCF_001310615.1. NCBI lineage: Bacteria > Bacillati > Bacillota > Bacilli > Caryophanales > Bacillaceae > Thalassobacillus > Thalassobacillus sp. C254. The sequence goes on from NZ_BAXQ01000022.1 coordinate 29,274, forward strand.
GAAGCTGGAAAAGAGGCGATTGTTCCGCTTGTCGGCAGACAAATGGACCCCTTTGCTGATGCGGTAGCTGATCGAATGAAAGAAGTGAGTGGCGGAAAAAACGATAATGGCGAAAATCATGGTGAGATCATTTTTAACGAGCCTGTTTATATTCGTGAAGAAGCAGATATAGATAGACTAGTAGAAAAAATAACAAAGAAAAGAGTTAGGCACACTAGGGGAAGGAGAGGGCAGAATAAATGAAAATAGATGGGGTGCCCATTAAAAAATTTGAAGCTTTTCTTGAACAAGCGCATTCTCATGATGCCCTACCTACCGTTACCAAAACAACAAGGAGTATCCCGGGAAGAGCAGGGTTAAAAGAAACTAGTAGGAAATTTGGAGTTAAGAACTTTCATCTTTCTATTATATTAAAACAAAGAAAAAACAAAAAAGAACTACAGGCTGACATAAGAAAGTTTATGTCTTTTTTTATGATCAAAAAGGGGATCCCAAGACTGTCTCTTTAGAATTTGATTATGAAGAGTTGTTTTATTTTGTCTCACTGGAGGCAACCACGCCTGTTGAACGCATAGAGAACGCGGCACGAATAACATTCCACTTAATGGCTAGTAATCCTTATGCCTATGCTAAAGATACAAAAGCAGAAGTGGTAGGGGTTGCAGGTAAGGATTCTGTTGTCCCCCTTCTTTCCACTCAGGCAGCTCATTTTGTTCAAGGATCTCCTGTTTTCGCTTACCCAGCCATAGAACTAGAATTTGAAGAAGATGCAGCCCAATATGAAATCACTAATGAAACGACCGGGGAAATACTAAGAGTTAAGTGGGATTTTAAAGCTGGTGACAAGTTACAAGTGAATTTTCGTAACAGACGGATTGAAGTAAATAATGTATTGCGCATGAATGCATGGGACTATACCACAAAGTTCTGGAAGTTAAGGCCCGGGGATAACAAAATTGACGCTGATCCAGTAGGAAAGACATATCTTTCTTATCGGGCAGTCTTTTTATAAGGAGGGGAAAAGATGGGAAATAGAAAGAAGTTCGAAATACCAAGAGATGAAAATTATTTGGCTGCTCCAGTACGAGAAAACCCAGGAGCCGCAGGTGGAGATAAAGATTTTCATTTACCTACAATTATTTATGGTCCTGATGGCAAAACACCTATTCAAAGAGATAATGCTCTTTCGGTTTACCCTATGGGTAATGTTGTGAAAGATGCTTTCACAGGCTCAGAACACGTAACTAAAACATTTGATTCTCCTATGAGAGGGTTTGTGATCAGCAACGATGGAGAAGAAAATCTTTTCTTTACAATCAACAATCTTGAGTTTGAGGTTAAGCCTAGGGAAGTGTTTCAGTCAGCTTTTGAGCCATTTACAAGGGTTGACATTGAACCAGTACAGCTTACAGAGCTTATGTCACAGTGTAAGGGGGATGAAGAATGGTATGGATGAAAGAGAAGGAGCCACCAGTTGATAATTCAAACCTGGAGCCCCGCATTAACACGGTAGAGAGCAAAGTAAATGACTTTACCAGAAATGCTAACAGGCAAACAGCACCGTTAGGCCCTGGATACAATGTAATTAATACCGACCAAAGCACGCCTGTAGATTTTGAGATTGAGGGCAGGACGCTTGTTAATTTGATGGGGCGTGAAGGTGGTTTTGAATATGGCAACCCTTTTACCGGAGGGGGTGGGGTAGTAGTTGATGATGAAGCATTTAGCGGGAAATACAGTTTTAGGAACAGTTATACGTGGAGTGGCTTGAACCTTACAGATGATTTGAACATTGAAAAGGACAACTATGTTTTATTGGTGCGATGGTAAAGACAAACGGAGAAGAGCAAGAGCTAGAATAACATCATCTGGAAACAATAGATATGGTGAAATTAGTGATGAATGGCACTTTATGTACAATTGTTATTACTACACCGGCGACCACAGCGGGCAAACATGGTTTTTACATGGCCAATCAGAATCCGGCACTCATTCATGGTTCGATGATGTAAGGATATTTGTTATTTCAGAAGCCGAATATAACGCGATCAATGAGGGAGAATGGAGCAATTCAGAAATAGAACGACGCTTTCCTTATGTTGATTCAGTACAGCATGTGCTTAATTCCGCGATTGAAGCGCAGGGGAAAAACCTTTTACCGCCGTTTACACAATGGAACTTACCACAAGCAATATCAGTGGACGGTTATGAAGTGACAATGCAGAATGATGCTTCCTCAGCTACTAACTATGTAGAAATTGACGTTTTGCCTCACACAACTTACACGTTAAGCATAGAGGAAACAAACGCGGATAGATTCGGATATAGGGAAGTGAGGAATGCAGACGGTACAGATTTACAAAGTATGCAAACGGATTTTATAAGATTTGAAAACCCGCATACTTTCACAACAACAAGCCAAGCAAAGCGCATGAGGTTTCATTTATATTCAATGGAAGTTGAAGAGGATGTATATTATAAAAACCCACAATTAGAACTAGGCTCACAAGCAACGCCTTTCACGCCTTATAACCCTGAATATCTCTATTTCCACGAAAACGGCGAACCTTTGAAGCTGGCAGACGGTGAAAAGGTTTATCAAGATGCTGGCCGATGGGTGAAGAGTAAGAAGTGGGAAACTGATGTAGTGCTGGACAATTCATTAAATTGGGGGAGGATGGAAACAAGTAGTGAACACCAACCGCTATTACCATACCCTGACAGTTATAACGGTGGTAGTGTTTTAGTCGTTAAAAATAATGGAGAACCACTAAAAGAGACAAGATCAACTTCAGACGTTAACGCCATTTTTGTGGGTAGCAGTAACTTAATTATTCTTCTTCCTGAAGAGGACAAAGAGGGGTATGATTTTAGTACCTCAGATGAAGTTAAAAGATTCTTTGATGATAACCCCTTTACTATGAACTACAAACTAGCAGAACCAACCACAGAAGAAATAAGCCGGGAAGGGGCTATATCATTCCACGATGGGAAAAACCTTGTGAACGTCATTCAGGGCGTTGTTGTTAGGGAGAAAATGGGATTTTCAGAAGGTGTTAATATAGATTGGAATTTTAAAAGGGAAGATGACGAGCACGACCCTGATACTATGGCTAATTATAAAGTTGATAAGATAATACCCGTTTATCAAAATGAAAGTCTTTTTACAGATTATGAAACTAGAGGTGAAGATAGGTCATTTGGTAAGGATAGAGTTGTTATTAGGCCTGAACACTATGACCAAGACGCTGACTTTTATGTGACTTACATTGCTTTACCACACGAAAACACAGCTGCATTAACAAGCGTAAAAGCCCATTACATGACTAATCTAAAACAGTGGTTGATCGTTTAGTGCAAAGGGATACTGAAAAATCAACAGAAATAAGCATACATGCAAGGCAAATAGTAGAACTGTTTGCAAGGGTACGAGCAGGAGGGTTATAAGATGAATCCTTTACTTGAAAGAGCACTTAGAGAAGCTGGAATAAGTAAACAGCAGTTTGAACAAATGGTTAAGACCTTTGAAGAAGAATCTCCAGTTCTTCAAGATATTGATCAAATAGGAAATATGTCTTCGATGACCATGCAAAATGACACAGAGTTAGCGAAGCAAGTCACCATGATGATGATAAAGATGTCTTCTTTAGAAGAAAGAATAAAGGAGCTGGAGTCCAATGGTTGAGATGTATGTTACAGCAGTACAACTAGGCTTTATGGAGTTTGAAGAAGTGCCTGATCGGTGGAAGGAAAGAGTAAAGAAAGAGTTGGAAAGCGCCTAAAAGGCGCTTTGGATTATTTGGTTTATTATGAGCAGTACGTAAGGGAAGGGATATGAGAATTTTTGGTTCTCTGAAAACACTAGCCCTTCTTCTGATACTTTCAAATGAATTTCTTTTTCTTTTTTTAGATAAAGATATTCAAACAACTTGTTCATTTTTATCCACTCCTTATAAGGTTGTCGAAAGCTTCAAAGCTCCCTCACCCTTATATAAGTGTTCCCGGGGAAAGTTCACAGGAAATAAATTTATTCTTGGAGGTAAGAACATGAAAATAGAGATTTATACTACAGACGGAAAGACTCTATCAACTAATGTAGAGGACTATTCAGCTAATAATCTATTAGAGTCCATTAAAAACAGTTCTAATACTCACGTGGTAATCGGTGATGTAATCATACAATCAAATAGCATTCGCCGTGTTACACCAGTAGAAGAATAAACTTTGATGATATAAAAAATACCTTTTAGGGAGGTGAGTATCCTTGGAGAATACTGGACTCCTTGTATTTAATAAAAAAGAAGAATTAATTGGAACTATAGACAACGGAACAGGATCTGACTTTGAACCCGATGAAACAGGTTCATTTTATTTTACTGAAGCTCAATGGGTCCGGGAAATAAATGGTGAAGAATCGCTTACACTTATCATGCCAGCAGATCACGAAGGTGCAGAGAACGTAGTAAACGGAAATAAAGTAGGCTTCTTCGATCAAGAAGGCATCTTTCATTTATTTGAATTTGCCGATACAGATGAAGAACATGAGGAAGAACAATTTAAAACGGTTTATTGTGAACATGTTTATTATGAGTTAATTGACGCTGAACGTATAGGGGACATTAGACCCCAAAACCGTTCTGCTGAATATGTTCTGCAACAAGCTCTGACAAATACAAATTGGTCTGTTGGAGAAGTGGCTAACTTAGGGAACAATTCCACCAACTTTTACAGAGAAAATCCGTTATCAGCCGTACAGAAAATAGTTGAGGTGTGGGGTGGCCAGCTGCGCTGGAGAGTAGAAACAGATGGCCAAAAAATCACTGGTCGGTATGTTGACCTCCTATACAGGGTAGGAGATGAGCGAGGGAAAGCCTTTATTTACGGCGATAACGTTGAAAGTATTCAAAGAAATATAGATGATACGGACGTGAAAACAGCACTCTATGCTTATGGAAAAGGGGAAGAAACAGAAGGAGGGGTCATGGTCGCCGTATAAGCATAGCTGATGTGGAATGGTCTCTAGAAAATGGTGATCCTTTTGATAAACCACTTGGCCAGGAATGGGTGGGTGACGAAGAAGCAAGGGTTATACATGGTCGCTGGCAGAATGATCAATGGGTGCATAAATATGGAGACTTTGAAGACTCAGAGGAAGAAGATCCAGAAGAACTCATTAAAAGTGCTGCACTAGCTTTGGAAGAAGAAGCTAAGCCGCGAATTAACTATAGGGTCAAAGCTACTGATCTTGAATACATGACTGATGAATTTGGCGAGAAGATGGATCATGAAAAGACGCGCTTGGGCGATGTGTGCCTTGCCATAAACGATGACTTCAAGCCTGCCATGAGAGAACAAGTCAATATTATTAAAGACACCCAGTATCTTGGAGAACCAGAACGCCGGGAATTTGAAATGGGGAACTTTCTCCCTTTGTTTACTGACGATGATCGACTTGATCAGCTACAAAGGGAATTTAACGATAGGAAAAAGCTAATTGACGATGCAAAAAGAGGTCCTATTGAAGATAAAGATTTTCCTGATATTGTGCCTAATGTGCCTGAAGAGGTAGAGGTAATTGGTCTCTTTCAAAATGTGCTGGTTCGGTGGAAGTATGAGGCTGCTATTTATTTATCAGGATTTGAGGTATATGCTTCTCAAACAAGTGGTTTCGCACCTAGTCCTGAGACAATGATTTACCGAGGGAATACCAATAGTGTCATGCTTGAAGGGGAGACTGACAATCAATATTATTTCAGACTGAGAGCAATTAATGTTCATGGTACACCTTCAGAGTTTACAGAAGAATTTTCTGCTCAAACAGCCAGGATTAAAACTCCTGATCTTATGTTTGGGTCAGTGACCAAAGATATACTAGATGACCTATCAGTAACTGCAGAAAAGCTTGCAGATAATTCAGTCGGGAGCTCTAAGATTTTAGATGAAGCAATCAATGATGCGAAGATTGCCGCAGACGCGGTGAGAAATATTCATATCGAAAACAACGCCGTGGATAACGATAAGCTCGACGATCTGGCTGTCACAGCTGCCAAACTGGCCGATGGATCCGTCCAGCGAGACAAGATCCTGGATGATGCCATTAATTCCGCCAAGATCGCGGCCGACGCTGTCAGAAAGATCCACATTGAAAACAACGCCGTGGATAATGATAAGCTCGACGATCTGGCCGTCACAGCTGCCAAACTAGCAAGTGGATCCGTTGAAGAAAGTAAAATAAAAGATATGGCCATTACTAAAGCTAAAATTGCAGAGGCAGCAGTGGGAACGGCAGCGATTGAGGATCTCGCCGTCACGAATGCCAAGATTGATAATATCCACGCCGAAAAAATAACAGCTGGAACGGTAGCAGCTGAAAGAGTGGCCATCGGATCCGGAACGTCCTTCTCCTCTGGATATGATCCGAGCGAAAAGGAAACACCATCCGGTGCGCAAAGCAAGGCAAACGCCGCTGAAAGTTCAGCCAAGAGCCACGCAGACAGCGCGGCATCAGCTGCCGAACAAAACGCGAAAGACTACGCGGTTGAACAGGTTCCTATCAGGTGGAGCACATCCGAAGATTCTAGGGATTGGGTGATCCTTCTTTGTTCTGTAGGTTCGGGCAATAGCAATTTTGCAACGGGTCGTCTTTATGGGAAAAGGGTAAGTGGTCATGCTAATAGCGCCGTAATAGATATTGTTGTTAATCACACGAATAACGATCTTCCATCTGGAGCGTTTCGGAGTGTCGGCGTTCAATCTTCCACGGATTACGAGCTCGTAAAATGTGAATATAACGGGAGAGAGTACGTCGGTTTACGTTATACGGGTGGAGCAATGTATCAGGTATGGACGCAGGGGGCGTTTTTTGACGGGGCATATGCCAGCAGCGGTGGCGATGCTATGCGCGCTGTCGATACCGATGATCTGTCCTCTTATGAAACGCTCGATAACCGATACGATGCAGCAGAAAAAAGCAGCGCGAAAATTGAATGGCCTGGAGGATCCTCCGACGGGGCAAATTATGCAGAGGGTCGCGTCCAATTGTGGCAATACGCAGATACGGTATATATAGACGGCGGGAACATTTACGCGAACAGCGTCACAGCGAACCAAATGGCCACGGGTACGATCACAGCCGCCAGCGGAATCATCGACGATGCTGCCATAACAGAAGCAAAAATAGCTGACGCTGCCATAGGAAATGCAGCTCTTCAAAACGCTATTATTGGAAAAGCTCAGCTACAAGAAGCCATCATTGAAGATGTTCACATAGAAGATACGACTATTAGTAATGCAAAAATACGAAGTGTGTCTGCTGATAAAGTAGAAGTTGGTGAGTTGATCGGTCATACATTACGGTCAGGAACATTAGAAAGTTCTGTCATTAAAACTTCCCGTTTTGAGGCTTTGCACGGAGATGAAATCTTTTTTGGTGATCCAAACAGTATGGAAGGGCGTATTGATTGGTCAGGCGACAGAATGAGACTACAACGTAATAATGAACATTACATCAGTGTAGATGGACAAGGAGAGTTTAGAGCCTGGGCAAACGGCGAAACATACGCCTGGTTTAGTCCTATACATGAAGATGGATACACTCATGCCACCATGAGGCTAGGAAGAGGAATACTGAAGGGGCTAGGTTCAGGTGACGGCCTGCAATCCAGAAACAATAATGATTCTGGGTATGCCCCTATGACAGCCAGCCGTTTTAACGTTCCTTTCAATGGTGACGTAAATTTCTATAATGGTCGCCGGATATATCCATCCGGGATGATCTTTATATCCAAAATAACCAAGTAGAAATGAGAATGACCAGAAGCTCTATAAGGTGGGGCATACCTGGTACATCACAAACAATGGATTTACGCTACTTTGAATCCAGTCATTTACAATTAAACATTAGTAACAACGGCGTGAAGGGTTTAGGAACAACTGACGGGATACAAATCAGAAATGTGGGTGACTCAGTATATAGGCCAATAAGGCCAGTGCGTTTAATGAAGGGTCAAGACGAGAGTTTAAGAAAAACATTGAGTTGTATGACAAAGAGGCTCTTCAGCATGTTATGGAAACACCGGTGTACACCTATGAAATGAAAGATTCTGAAGAAGGACAACGTAAGCTGGGATTCATTTATCAGGAAACGCCTGATTGCTTAAAAGCAGGAGACGATTCATTAAGCCATATGGGGCTTACAGCTTTTTTATGGAAAGCCATGCAAGAACAAACAAAACGTATCATTGACTTGGAGGACTATGTATATGGAAATGAATGTGCATGATATTACTGAACAAATGCAGCAGGATATTGCGATCTTAGCTAAAGAAAAAGCAATTTTATACGCTCAATTAAAAGCTACACAAAGAGAAAGAGACGAGCTGGCTAAGATGGTTGAAGAGCAAACAAACCCTAAAGGAGAACAAAAGGAAACAAGAAAAGAGAAAAGTTCTTCCAAAGACGAGAAGCCTAAAGCCAAGTAGAGGCTTCTTTTTATTTGCCCAATGATGGACGGATAGGGGGGATATAATGCCAGAAAATCAGTTGGCAAAAGCCATAGGGGAAGTCAGGGAATGGCTCATTAAGATAGATACAAACCAAAAGAACCAAATGGAACTATTAAAAGAAATTAAGAGTACGGCTCACCATGCCTCAATAAAAGCTGATGATGCAGAAGATGCTGCTAATGCTGCCCTTCAATTAGCCCAGCAGAACAAAAAAGACTTTGAACGTTACCAAAAGCGACAAGATGCAGAGAAAAAGTGGACAATCAAAACAGGTCTTACCATTATAGGGTTCATTGTTACGTTAACGGCGGCAATGGTCCCTATTTTCTTTTCATTTTATTTTTAGGAGGTGGTATGAATGGTTGAAATTTTAGCTATTGCTTCTTTGATTGTTCCAGTTGTTACTGGTGCGGTTCAAGCAGTCAAGAAGTCTACCCAGATAGATAAACGGTATGCTCCATTACTAGCTATAGGAATTGGTTTGGCATTAGGCGCAGCTGCCTTTCCTTTTGCCGATGCTACGTTAGCAGAAAGAATGTGGGCTGGTGGTATATCAGGACTTGCTTCAGTAGGTCTTTTTGAATTAGGAAAACAACAAAAGAAAGGTGAGGGTGTTAATGAGTAAAGATTGTGTAGAATGCGCTATTTGCGGTCAGGAACTTGAGTACAAAGAAGATCGTTTTAAAAATGGGAATCATGGAGAACCGGTGTGTCTTACAAAAGAAGAGTGCAAGGAACCAGAAGAATGGGCTTTTGACGTAGAGTCCGATGATGACAGCCAACCAGATGCTGATAACTAAAATATTAGGAGGGGTCTACCTATGGAAATGATTCAATTAACGACTGGTCACAGCGCTCTAAAAACATGTGAAAACTTTCTTCAGTTTTTCTCTAACGGAGTCAAAGTTTATATTGACCCAGGTCACGGCGGAAATGATCCGGGAGCCGTTGGCAATGGACTAAGGGAAAAAGATTTATGTTTATCTACAGCCTTGCAATTGAGAGATATCCTTTTAAATGAATATAGCGGTGTTCAAATACGGATGAGCCGTACCACTGATGTGTTTAGGACGTTAGGGGAACGAGTGAGAGATGCTAATAACTGGGGAGCCGATATCTTTATTAGTATTCACTATAATGCAGCAGTAGCCGCCGCCCGGGGGTTCGAGACTTTCCGATATAGGGGTGCACCGACGAGAACAAGAAACATTCACAGCTCTTTACACCCTGCTATGTTTAATCACGCTTTCCGGGGGAAAATGCCGGACCGTGGGACAAAAACTGCAGGGTTTTATGTTATTAAGCATACAAACATGCCGGCGATCTTAACAGAGGGAGGATTTGTTACTAATAGCTCTGACGCCAGGCTCTTAAAACAATCCAGTTTTATTCGAGAAATCGCAGAGGCTCATGCCGTAGGGATTGCCGAAGCTTTGGGTCTACGAAAGAGAACGCAAAGCTCTGGCAGCACCTCAACAGGAAAAAGTGCCTGGACGGGACAAATTCTAAGAGAAGGAAGCCGTGGCCCACTTGTGACAAGCCTGCAGGAAATGCTTTTAAATCACGGAGAAGATTTAGGACGACACGGAGCTGACGGAGTTTTTGGACCAGCAACAAAAGCAGCCGTGAGATCCTTCCAAAGTAGTGCAGGAATTTCGGTGGATGGTGTAGCCGGTCCACAAACTTATAGAGAGTTACAGAAAAACCCCGAGCTGGAAATTTGGTCATAGTGACAGCTGACCGAGTGCGCTGGAGAACAAGACCGAGTTTCGCCGATTCAGCAATTGGAGGCTGGGCTACAAAAGGACAGGCGTTTACCATTGCCGAGCGTGTAAACGTGTCAGGAGCCAGCACAGACATGTACAAGCTGATATCTGGAACATATATTACCACGAGTGACAACTGGGTAACTAACAGAAGTTCATAACAAAGGCCCAGTATGATTAAGGTACCTGTTGTATAGAATGAGAGTGGGACCCGGGATTACATCGTAAGTACATGTCAATCACCTCCTGGGCCCCAACCTCACTAATAGGGGAGCCTCCGGGCTCCTTTTTTTTATTTTAAGGCATTCTGTAAAAGTTGTTAGAACAAAAGAAAGCTCTTCTTATGAAACCGAAGATATTTTCTATTTACAATAGGCAATAGATTATGAAAAGAAAGCGAAGGGAATAAAATAAGAAAGCATTATCCCACTTTACATACATACAATATCAAGGGACCTTGGTACGTGATATTCGGGCCCCTCCTTTTTCAGAACAGGAGCTTTTGTGCTCCTGTTTTTTTAAAATTATTATTGAATAACTCTACATTTATAAGTCTAAAATAGGAAAGACCCTTAATCCGAAACAAAATACGCTCACATTAAAGGGTCCTCCTACAGATCAGGGGTGAAAACCCCTGTTTTTTTTATTTTTCCTCTTTTATAAATTCATACATATCATCGGTTTTACAGTTTAACAAAGCTGCCAACTTAAATAAATCCTCAGTCCGTGGTTTAGATCGGCCGGTACACCAGTTACTTAACTGTTGTTTTTGAATCCCCATCTCCTTAGCGATATAATCCCTTCTATATCCAGAACGCTTTATGCACTCCCCGATTTTGCTAACAAGCAAAACAATCACCTCATATTAATTGTATTCGTTTATTTCTATAAGTTTGCTAACAACTCCTTTATTAACTAAATTGATGAAATATATAAATTTAATTAATACTTTTGTTCTTATTTGATTAATAGTGGAGTATGATTTATTAACCCACTCACAAGGAGGAATTAATCAACTATGAGCAAAGAAGAATTTGTAATTGAGATGAAAAAAGGTCACTTTGAAGGCTACATCTTTTTAACAGAAGAAGGAAAGCAAGTATTGGAACAATGGATGGGGGTACAGCATGCAGAAGACGAAGAGTGTGTCCTTCAATCTAAATGATCCATATGAAGAAAGACTGCTAAAACACGCCAAACAATTCCCTGTGTTTTCTGCATATGTAAAACGATTAATACAGAGGGACATGGAAGAGAACAAAACGGACATTGCGACTAAGAAACCTGTCTATCGTTCGAGTGGGGGGGAATTAAAATAGACCTTACGAAGTAATAGCTGGCTAAGGGTAAAGGCCCCTCCCCCTTTTGACCGCCCTATTGCGGATGAGGGGACGAGGGGACCAAACTTAATTTAAAAAATTGATCAATGAACAGGAAGGGGGAGGGCGTAATGGAGAAAAACAAATTAGGTGTTGGAAATTCCAGAACCAACAGAAAAATTAATATTAGAAAACAACGTTCGGATAAAAAAGTTGATATTCGTGTTCCTGCTTCAAGGGAAGAAAGAGAGTTTGCTCAGTATCAAGCTAGAATTAAAAGAGAATCCATGACATCATATTGCTCTAACTTGGTAACTGATAAGTTAAACAGGTATTATTACTTTGAAGATATCCCTATACACACGAAGATTACATCCTTCATGTCAAAGTTGACCAAGTGGTTTATGAACGGATCGTAAAGTTATCAGTATCCTGGAAGTGCAGCATCCGAGAAGCTACACATAGGATACTCATAAATGCTTTTCATTTTGAAAGGCAGGGTATTTGATATTGACCAAACAAATGACCAAAAAAAGACCAAAATTAATTGAAAAAATACCAGTATATAATGGAAGAAAGAAAAATAATAAAAGGTAAAACGCCTATAATTAAGGGGTTATGAAAAGTTACAGAAAGTGCAAATATGTTCCGCACGCAAGTGCACCCATGGGAACGCGAGCAGTATATCCAAACTTATTAATACCTATCAGACCCTTGGTGCCTCAGGCATCAAGGGTCTTTTTTGATGAAAGGAAAAGGTTAATGGAGGGCGAAGATTGTTATGTAGGTTGATATAGACTTTTTCGTTTGATATATAAAAAAGCAGATTAATACACCGACAGGCAGGATGTTTGTTTTATTAAAGGTGGCTCTCTCTATGGCTTTTGTTCATCGTGCTGGCATTGAAAGCGGTAAGCTCTTCTATTTGTGCAACGTTGTAGTCGTTGCATACCCCTTACTATAGGAGAGCTTTTCACTATAAAAAATGAATAGAATAACAAAAATGCCCCTGTCTGTTTCTAAGACGGGGGCATTTTTGCAAAAAAAGATTTATCTTTGCTTGTTTATTATTAATAGATTACTAGAAAAGATAGCTTAATGAATAGTCCTGAATACACCAATCACTTTTCCTAATACGATGCAACTGTCAAGAATGATAGGATCCATTGCACTGTTTTCCGGCTGCAATCGAATATAGTCTTTTTCCTTAAAGAACCTTTTCACCGTAGCTTCGTGCTCTTCTTCTGTCATAGCTACAATAATATCTCCGTTATCTGCTGTTTGCTGCTGCCTGACAATGACCAGGTCTCCATCAAAGATCCCCGCTTCTATCATACTGTCTCCCTGGATAGTCAGAATGAATACTTTCTCTTCTGAAACCATACGTTCAGGTAAAGGGATATACTCTTCTACATTTTCAATAGCTGTAATAGGCTGTCCTGCTGTAACTTTCCCGATCACCGGCACATATACCGCGTTGCTTTCTGAGATGATAGGCTGTTCAGGCTCAAGTTCAATAACTTCAATTGCTCTCGGCTTGGTAGGGTCTCTGCGGATGAGTCCTTTTTTCTCTAATCGGGAGAGGTGTCCGTGCACGGTTGAGCTTGATGCCAGGCCGACTGCTTCACCAATTTCCCGAACAGAAGGAGGTACCCTTTTTGGCGGACTTCGTCTTTAATATAGTCTAATATTTGCTGCTGCCTAGTAGACAACTTACTCATAATTCCGCACCTCTTTTTATTCTTTGAATTTAAGCAAATTATACCATGGAAAACATATGTACGCAAACATTCGTTCTAATTCGTTGACGGGAACAATAGTTCTCGTTATAATCATTATCAAATAAGAACATACATTCTGGTGAAAAGGTGATACATATGATAAGAAAGTTTCAGCAAATTTCAGGACAAGAATGGCTTATCCTTTTATTATTTATTCTTTCTATTATCATTCTTGTCTCTACTGTCCAATACCAAAGCTCAGTAGATGACCCAGGGAACCTTCCAGCTGCGGCAGTTTTGTCGATGATTGAACACACACAGTTTTATAATAGAACGTGATCCAGCAGGTGTATGATAAGGCGGTTATTCAATGAAGAAGTGTATTATTTATTGCCGGGTAAGCACGGTTAAAGAAAGCCAGCAATCCTCCTTGAGCAGACAGGAGGAAGAGCTGAAGAAACTGGTAGAGGAAAAGGGCGACCGAGTCTATAAAACTATTAAAGAAGAAGCAAGCGGCTATACAGTTGAGCGTGAAGGCTTGCTTGAAGCTCTGGATGATCTGTCAGAAGGAAGAGCCGATGCGCTCTGTGTCCAAGACGACACGAGAATAGGAAGAGGAAATGCTAAGATTGCTATTTTGCACCAGCTTCATAAACAAGGTGCTGAGGTGTATTCAGTCCGTGATGGAGGAAAGCTTCAGCTTTCAGAAACGGATTCCATGCTGATGGACATCATTTCTGTGGTGGAAGAGTATCAACGGAAAATACATAACCTTAAAATCCAGAGGGGGATGAAGCGGGCTGTTGAAAAGGGCTACAGACCTGAAAGAAATTTAAAAAACATGGATCAGGGAGGGCGTGACCGAAAAGAAGTGCCTATCGAAGAAATTGTAAATTTAAGAAAGCGCGATTTAACTTTTCATGAAATTGCTGCCACGTTAAGAGGTCTTGGATTTGAAGTCTCAAAAGCAACAGTTCACCGCAGGTATGTAGAATATATAAAAACAGAAAACCAGGATTTGGAAAGTGGAGAGAAATAAACAATGTCCTTCTATTTCAAAGCATCAGCTTTGTCAGGTCATGTAACAACACGCCTGGACATTTGCATTTACCTTGACTCATACGTTACCATGTACATATATTTCGGTAAAAATAGGGAGGTCTTACATCTGTCATGTTATCCCAAGATAAGATTGCTCGAATTAATGAACTAGCGAAACGAGCTAAGACGACAGGACTAACGGAAACAGAAGAGGCTGAACAACAAAAGCTAAGAAATGAATATTTAGCTAAGTTTCGTTCTTCTTTTAAAAGTCAGCTTCAATCAGTGAAAGTAGTTGATGAAAAAGGCAACGATGTTACGCCAGCAAAACTTGAAGAAGCCAAGAAAAGCGGAAGGTAACTTATCACATATAGAGAGCCTTAGACAAATGTCTAGGGTTTTTTATTTTTAATAAGTAGTAATATATGGATTCTTTTTTGCACGATGGAAGATTAAGGTCTCTCTAGCCTTGTTAAAAACAAGCAGAAAGGATATCATAAAACAGGAATACATATACAGAGGAAGAAAGGATGAATTTCAGGAATGTCAACTAATGTTGAGCAGCTAGCGATAAACACCATTCGTACACTATCTATTGACAGTATTGAGAAAGCAAATTCAGGTCATCCTGGTCTGCCTATGGGGGCGGCTCCCATGGCTTTTGCCTTGTGGACAAAAGTAATGAAGCACAATCCGTCTAACCCCGAATGGTTTGACCGGGACCGTTTTGTATTATCTGCTGGACACGGGTCTATGCTTTTATACAGCCTGCTTCACCTTACAGGTTATGACCTGTCTCTTGATGAGTTAAAAAACTTCAGGCAATGGGGGAGTAAGACCCCAGGCCACCCTGAATACGGACACACTCCTGGTGTGGAAGCAACAACAGGCCCATTAGGTCAGGGAGTCGCAATGGCAGTGGGGATGGCCATGGCTGAAAGGCATTTAGCTGCGACTTATAACAAAGAGGGCCATGAAATTGTTGATCATTACACCTATGCTCTATGCGGTGACGGCGACTTAATGGAAGGTGTATCCGGTGAGTCAGCCTCATTAGCAGGGCATTTGAAGCTTGGGCGTCTTGTGGTTTTATATGATTCAAATGATATTTCCTTGGATGGGGATCTTAATAAATCGTTCTCCGAGGACGTAAGAAAGCGTTATGAAGCATATGGCTGGCATACGATTCTAGTAGAAGATGGCAACGACATAGATGCTATTACGAAAGCCATTGAAGAAGGAAAACAAGATGAGCGTCCGACACTCATTGAAGTAAAGACCACCATTGGTTTTGGTTCTCCGAAAAAAGGAGGAACAAACGCAGCTCATGGTGCTCCTCTTGGCTCAGAAGAAGTGCTTGCCACTAAAGGAATGTACAAATGGGAATTTGAAAACGACTTCCACATCCCGCCTGAGGTAGCAGAATTATACGCAAACGTGAAAGCTGAGGGAGCAGGGAAAGAAGTTGAATGGAATAAATCGTTTGAAAAGTATCAGGAGGCATTCCCGGAACTTGCTGAGCAATTTACTCAAGCGGTAAAAGGCGAGCTCCCAAATGGATGGGATAGTAATCTTCCTGTTTATAAGGCTGGCGAGGATAAGCTTGCAACACGTGCTTCTTCTGGAGAAGCGATTCAGGCACTATCTTCTGCAGTTCCTTCCCTTTTCGGCGGATCAGCTGACCTTGCATCCTCTAACAAAACTCTCGTCAAAGAAGAAGAGGATTTCACACAACTCAATTACAAAGGTAGAAATGTCTGGTTTGGAGTGCGTGAGTTTGCGATGGCGGCAGCAGTCAACGGGTTGCTTCTTCATGGCGGAGTAAAACCTTACTCTGCAACGTTCCTGGTCTTTTCGGATTACCTCCGTCCGGCCCTTCGCTTAAGTGCACTTATGGAGATTCCGGCTACCTATGTATTCACTCACGACAGCATTGCAGTGGGTGAAGATGGTCCAACCCATGAGCCGATTGAACAAATTGCTGCATTAAGAGCAATTCCTAATCATTCTGTCATCAGGCCTGCAGATGGAAATGAGACAGTGGCAGCCTGGCGTGCGGCTCTTGAAAGCCAAAACAAGCCAACCTCTCTTATCTTGACTAGACAAGGACTGCCAACATTAGAGGGAACAGCAGAGAAAGCCTATGAAGGAGTGAAAAAAGGAGCTTATGTGATTTCTGAAACAGAAGGAACTCCTGATGCTCTTTTATTAGCTACTGGGTCTGAAGTGTCGTTGGCTGTCGAAGCTAAAAGTGCCCTTGAAAAAGACGGTATTAAAGTCAATGTAATAAGCATGCCAAGCTTTGATCGCTTTGACGAGCAAAATAAGGATTATAAAGAAGAAATTCTTCCTAGTGACGTAGAAATTCGTCTTGGTATCGAAATGGCTGCTTCACAAGGCTGGCATAAATATGTAGGCCTAAAAGGAGACACCTTAACCATTGACCGCTTTGGAGCTTCTGCGCCTGGGGACAAGGTTATTGAAGAATACGGATTTACAGTGGAGAATGTTGTAGCAAAAGTAAAGGCATTACTGCAAAGATAATGATATATGATAGAAGGAGCTCTCTTAAGGAGAGCTTCTTCTATCTTTTTTCTGAATATTAATGAAATAATTTTACATTCGACAAAAAGAATGGTAGATTAAAACCATAAAATGACACTCCTTGCTTTTTTTATCCTGTATGATGATAAAAAGATTCCAGGAGGGATACGGCAATGAATCGTTATGTACTATACTTAATGGAAAAGGAAGTGGCGGTTCAATACTACCAATCTGAGGATAAACTATATCGCCTGTTCCAGGACTATGAAAGAGCGTATAAGTGGGCAAAGCCATTACTTGAAAAGCAAATAAAATACGTCACTACCCCGATTCCAATTGAAGATTGGCTATTGGGCATGGAGGGTATGTTTCAGGACCAGGGTTTTAGAAAAGCGGTAAAAGAGGATCAAAGCTTAATGTTTAAAAATACCGACGAATCTGCTTCCCTTACGGTTACTCCAACGTATATGATCCTTGAAACTGACGGGGATTACCAAAAAGAGTGGATAGTATTTGATATCATCAAGCAGCTAAGCGACTATATCTTTGCAATTAATTACAAAAAGCAAACCTTCGGGTGGCTGAAACCGTTAAAAGTTTACACGGTTTTATAAAGATTTTCATCCCTCCTCTTTCATTAGGACTTTGGATACGTTATAATATACAAGGTTATACTTGCATTCATGACATTATTTCCGTTAATGGTCTTAGAAGGAGGAACATAAGGAATGGATTGGCTTTGGTTTGTGCTTGTGGGGCTTGCTTGCCTTTTAGCTGGTTTAGCATTAGGTTTTTTCATTGCCCGCAAGACCATGATGAATTACATGAAGAAAAACCCGCCTATTAATGAACAAATGCTGCGGGTAATGATGATGCAAATGGGTCAGAACCCTTCACAGAAAAAAATTAATCAAATGATGAAAGCGATGCAGCGGCAGCAAGATAAGAAATAACACAAGCACCTCAAATATGAGGTGTTTTTATTTTGCGATTAGAATTTGAATGGGAGAGCAGGTGGTTTTATGAAAGTATTTTTAGATTTATGGTGGTATTTCAAAAAAGAGAGGAAGCAGTATGGAACAGGAATTTTTCTTCTCGTACTAGTCTCCTTCTTATCCCTGCTTCCTCCCTATGTGGTTGGTGTCTTTGTTGATCATATCTTAGACGAAACATTAACACAGGAAATAATATGGTATTGGACAGGAATTTTATTCATACTTGCTGTCTTAATATATATTCTCCGCTTTCTTTGGCGCTTGCTGATTTTTGGCTCTGCCATCCGACTGGCACGCTTACTTAGGAATAGACTTTATG
Source organism: Thalassobacillus sp. C254 (assembly GCF_001310615.1). Taxonomy (NCBI): domain Bacteria; kingdom Bacillati; phylum Bacillota; class Bacilli; order Caryophanales; family Bacillaceae; genus Thalassobacillus; species Thalassobacillus sp. C254. The sequence goes on from NZ_BAXQ01000022.1 coordinate 47,483, forward strand.
AGCATTTTACAAAAATGTCGTCAAGCTTTTACAACAAAAGACGAACAGGTGACTTAATGGCTCATTCCACAAACGACATAAGAGCTATAGAACAGACAGCGGGAGTAGGGGTGTTGACTCTTGTTGATTCACTGACCATGGGCGGTTTTGTCATTCTTACAATGGCCATTACGATTAGCTGGGAACTGACACTGATCAGTTTAATCCCTATGCCATTTATGGCATTGATGACAAGTTATTATGGAACGTTACTTCATAAAAGGTTTGGAAAGGCACAGGAAGCTTTTTCTTCATTAAACGATAAAGTTCAAGAGAGCGTTTCAGGAGTCAGAATAACGAAAACATTTGGCCATGAGAATCTGGAAATAGAGTCTTTCAGGGACAAGTCAGAGGACGTGGTAAAGAAAAATATATCGGTGGCCAAGGTTGATGCCTTATTCGATCCTACGATCTCTTTTATTGTAGGTATCTCCTATTTTCTATCTATTTATTTTGGGGCTCAATATGTAGTGGCTGGAACAATTACGATCGGGGAACTTACGAGCTTTACGATCTACCTTGGATTATTAATATGGCCCATGCTTGCTTTTGGCTGGCTCTTTAACATAGTGGAAAGAGGCCGTGCTTCCTACGGCAGAGTCGAGAAGCTTCTTAAAGAACCACAAGCAATTACAGATAAAGACGGAGCGGTATCTATCCCGCCTGAAGGTGATGTGAAAGCTCATATTCAAACAGTATATTATGACAACAGCCAGGATCCTGCTCTTCAAAATATCTTATTTTCCTTAAAAAAAGGGCAGACGTTAGGAGTAGTCGGGAAAACAGGGAGCGGAAAGACGACGTTAGTTAAACTTTTCTTAAGAGAAGTTGAGATTAATAGAGGTGAAATTTTGTTTGGAAAGCATTCTCTTAGCGCATATACTTTGGATGCATTGAGGAAATCTATTGCTTACGTGCCTCAGGATCATTTTTTATTTTCTGCGACGATTGCTGATAACATTGCATTTGGAGATCCAGATGCTTCGTTTAGCAGCCTGATCAAAGCAAGCAGGCTTGCGAGCGTTCATGAGGATATCATTCAGCTTCATAAAGGGTATGAAACAGTAGTAGGAGAAAGGGGAGTGACCTTATCCGGAGGACAAAAGCAGAGAATTTCTATCGCAAGAGCTCTTTTGCTTGACCCGGAAATGCTTATATTAGATGACTCTTTATCTGCGGTCGATGCTCAAACGGAGGAAAATATTTTGCATGCGTTAAGAAAAGAAAGAAGAAACAAAACAACAATTATTACGGCTCATCGTTTAAGTGCAATCAAGCATTCAGATCTTATCCTTGTACTTGATGAAGGAAAAATTCTGGAAAAAGGGAGCCATGAGGATTTAATGCAGCAAAAAAACAGCTGGTATAAGAGGATGTATGAGCAGCAGCAGCTTGAATCACTCGTTAACAGAGGAGGGAGGCAGGATGAAGCACCAAGATGATTTTTTGGAGCCCAAGGAACAAAGGGAAGTATTTCTCAGGCTTATGGCTTATTTGAAAGGGCATAAAGGGCTCGTTATTCTTTCATTTATCTTCCTGTTACTTGGAACAGGAGCCGAACTTGTTGGTCCGATTTTAATTCAAATTTTTATAGACGATTATCTTACGCCACAAAACTTCCCTTTTGAACCGCTTTTATGGTTAGGTTCTGCTTATATTATCCTGCATGTAACTTCGGTTATTTTTAACTACTTTCAGCGTTTTTGGTTTCAAAGGATTGCGTTACGGATTATTCAGCAGCTTCGAATAGATGTTTTTTCAAAGACGCAGAAATTTGGCCTTTCCTTTTTTGACCGTACTCCGGCAGGCGGGATTATTTCAAGGGTGACCAATGACACCGAGGCAGTTAAAGATATGTTTGTTGACGTATTATCGACATTCGTTCAAAATATTGTATTTCTTATTGGTATTTTCATAGCAATGTTTTATTTAAATGCACGCCTTGCGATTCTATGCTTATTTCTCCTTCCTGTTATTTTGGGTCTTATGTATGTATACCGTCGTTTAAGTGCCAGGTTTTACGGAGCAATGAGCGGTAAGCTAAGTCAGTTAAACGGAAAAATCAATGAATCGATTCAGGGAATGACAATTATTCAAGCTTTCAGGCAGCAAAAAAGAATGAGAAAAGAATTCGAAAAAGTAAACGAAGAACATCATCGCGCCTGGTTGAAGGGCATGAAACTTGATGGGCTCCTGCTGCGGCCTGCTGTAGATTTTATATCGATTCTTGCTCTTATTTTAGTTTTACAATATTTTGGTTTTGCATCGTTTCAAGGGCCAGTTGAGATTGGAGTGTTATACGCATTTGTAAATTACCTGGATCGTTTCTTTGAGCCTGTTAATCAAATGATGCAGCGTCTTTCATTGTTTCAGCAGGCCATTGTATCAGCCGGTCGTGTTTTTCGTTTAATTGACCACAATGAGGCTGCCCCTTTTAAGGTTGGCAAAGACCGTCCAACTATCCGGGAGGGAGAAGTCCGTTTTGAAAATGTTTCTTTTTCATATGATGGAAAAACAGACGTTTTAAAAAATATTTCCTTTACGGTTCGCAAAGGCGAAACTCTCGCTTTAGTGGGGCATACTGGGAGCGGGAAAAGTTCAATTATAAATCTTTTGATGAGGTTTTACCCGGTAGAACGAGGACGTATTTTGATTGATGGAGCAGATCTTTCCTCCTATGAAAACAGTGAGCTTAGAGAACATCTGGGTCTGGTTCTACAGGATAATTTCTTATTTACCGGAGATGTGAAAACAAATATCAGGTTATATGATAAATCATTGACTGATCAGGACATCGAAAAAGCTGCGCGCTTTGTGAATGCTGACAAATTTATCAGTCGGCTTCCGAAAGGGTATAACCACCCTGTTGGAGAACGAGGCGCTACTTTTTCCAGCGGAGAAAGACAGTTGATCTCCTTTGCAAGAACTATGGCGCGTTCACCAAAGATATTAATTTTAGATGAAGCAACGGCCAATGTTGATACAGAAACGGAAGAAGCGATTCAAGCAGCATTACAAAGAATGAAAAAAGGCAGGACAACGCTCGCTATTGCTCACCGGCTGTCCACAATCAAGGAAGCTGATCATATCCTTGTTCTTCACCAGGGAGAAATAGCCGAGGAAGGAACTCATGACCAGCTCCTGACAAGGAAAGGACTTTATTACAATATGTACCTGCTTCAACAAGGGATTAATAAAGAAATGCCTGGATGACCATTCGGTGATAAACCATTATAAAGTTTGAAAAAGTACACCGCCCGGTACTATCTATTGACACCAAAAAGGTCAATTATCAAATAACGATAATTGGACCCTGCTTTTTTAAGAGACTGTTTTTCCAAGTCTCATAATTATTTCTCTACCTGAGAAATCCATTGCTCTTCGTCTCAATAAGGGTGTGGGGTCAGGGCTTGTTCATTTTGATACAAATTAAGCAGTTCATCCAGTTCCTGGCTTGCTTGCAAAACTTTTCCAGAGGTTAATCCATAGTGGCGGCCAGCATTCATCATTTGGTTTCGTTTGGCTTCTATTTTGATTATGAGCTCTTGTGCATGCATGATCATCTTCACCTCAAAAAGTATCATTGAAAAATTATACAAAATTTAATCATCTCTGGCAAGCCGGATGAAGAAGAATGAGTAGTTGCTAATCAAGAGTGTCTTTTGTCATAATAATATAGAAGAATTGATAAACTTACCAAATGGGGTGAAGAAATGGCGACGGAAGTGATACATGTAGAAGGAATGACATGCGGTCATTGCAAAGCTTCTGTAGAAAAAGCATTAACAAGTTTACAAGGCGTAGAAAAGGCTGAGGTAAGTCTTGATCATAACAACGTAACAGTTTCTTATGATAACGATAAAGTGACACCTGCTAGGATGAAAGAAGAAATAGAAGATATTGGGTATGATGTAGAAAAATAAGTAAAAGCCGCCTGAAAATAAGGCGGTTTTTTCCTTCTTTCACACTACAGGAAAAAAGGAGGCGGCAGCTGTGAAATGGCAAAAATTATCTTCTGCTTTTCTTTTCGTACTCTTTATCATTTTCTTTATCTGGTTAGGGTCCGCCCAGCCAGAGGACTCCCAGGAATCAGCATTGCCTTTGGAAGGTTTTCAGGCACCGCCTTTATCCTTATACAAAAATGGTTCGATGTATGATCCGATAACAGAGGATGAGAAACGCCCCCTTGTCATAAACTTCTGGCTTCCTGGTGTCCTCCTTGTCACGAAGAGATGGAGGATTTAATAGCATCCTCTCATCTGTTTGAAGAAGAAGAGGTGAAGTTTGTGGGAGTAAACATGCTTACCCAGGATACCATGGAAGATGCCAAGAGCTTTATAGAGGAATATAAAGTTCCTTATATAAATCTTTTTGATGAAGAAGGGACTGTAAGCCGAGAGTATCAGGTGAGATCAATACCGACTACCTTTATAATAGATGCAGAAGGATACATAAGGTGGAGGAAAACAGGTGCTCTAACAAAGAATGAATTAATACAGGCCATACATATAGTAAGAGAAGAAGGGGGCAGAAGTGATGATGAAGAGGCATGATTTGATCACCATGGGACCTTTTCAATTTCCAGGCTGGCTGATTGCTTTGGCCGTTGCTTTTGTTCTCTCCTATGGGTTACTAAGCCTTATCTTAAAAAGAAAGTGGGGAAACAATACAAAGGAAGAGATCACTTCAGCTGTAACAGGTACAATTGTGGCAGGGTTTATCCTATACCATATGTGGCCTTTATTTGGAAATTGGAGTATGATACTTAATCCATCCCAGTTACTGTTTACTTCTGGAGGTCCTTTCGCAAAAGAAGCTGCTGTCTTATTAGGTGCTATTGTGCTTGGTTTAATGTGGAAGAAAAAGAAATGGTCTCTTCATGCAGCCGATGACATTTCATTGTCTATTTTCCTTGGTTATTCGCTCTATTCCTTGTTATTAATCCAGCCAGGCCTATCGACCGGGGGTTCATGGGGACTAATGTATGATGGGAATTTCCATCATCCCCTTCATGTGTACGAAGGGACGCTGGGGCTTGTTTTTTTATGGTTTGGAGCAAATTGGGTTATAAGCAAACAGCCATTTATCCTTACTCTTTACCTGGCTTTTAGCGTCGTTGCTATCGATTTACTGTTAAAGCCTGTTTCCCCTTAAAACGACATTGCATCTTTCAGGCTGCTCGGTGTATGATTAATAATAGGAACTTACGGAGTTTTATAGTAGCCGTAAAACGGAAAAGGGAGGAGGCATACACCTTGACAACATCGGTGATGCTTGGAACCTTGGGCGCTGCCATGATGGCTGCCTTAGCGATCATCATACGCTTAAAAGCAATTAAGAAGCCGGCCACACTCAAAAAGATCGTTCTTCCCCCGATTTTTATGTCGACGGGATTTCTCATGTTTTTATATGAACCTGCCCGGTTATCTCCTCTTCAAATTATGGAAGCACTGGCAGTTGGCTTGATTTTCTCTATTTTCTTAATTAAGACGTCCAAGTTTGAAATAAAAAATAATCAAATTTATTTGCGCCGTTCAAAGGCATTTGTGTTTATTTTAATATTCTTGTTACTCGCTCGCATTACCTTTAAAATCATTATTGGCGATGCGATTCACGTGGCAGAACTGGCTGGGATGTTTTTTATTTTAGCTTACGGATGATTCTTCCTTGGAGAGTAGCGATGCTCCTAGGATATAAAAGGCAGAGAAAGAGTTGTTGGTGAAGGATCCGATTGAAAAGCCTTCGCCGGCTCCAGCTACAAGGTAAAAATTGACTATCTTACCTAAGTAAAAATAAGGCTCCCATTATCGTGATAATGGGAGCCTTATTTTTGGATTCAATACTATTTGGTTATCCTGCTGGGCGGTGTCCTTCGGGGACGGCAAAAGCAAGAGCTATCTACCGGGGGTCTTCCCCGGTTAGCAGAAGTCTTGATCGAGCATAGAAGACAACGTGAAAGCGAATGAAAAGAAGCTTGAGAGCATATCCCACTGGTGCCTTTAGGTGGGTGCAAGTGGCCCTTTGAACATTTAACCAATAGCATACTGGAAACAAAAAAGAGCTCTCACCGATGGTGAGGCTCTTCTCTTTAGCTTTGTTGTGTCCCAGCATCTTTTTCAGAAACTAGAACAGGTGACTGTAGGGCTGTAGATCCACTTTCTTTTCTTTAAGCTTAGCACGGAGAAATTTATGGTCTCGTTTAGGAGTGGCAATAATGTAGCCGCGAATAATTAAATCTTCATCAATGGTGTCAACTTGTTCTTTCAGTGCAAGCTCACCGATTTTCCCGGCAATTTTTTCCCTGGCTACATCTCTAAACAATTCAGGGACGGGAGAGACCAGTTCTTCTAACAGCATTTTTTTATCTTCCGGCCACAGATGGCGGGTTTGCTCAATATAATAATCCTGCCAGTCCAAGATTGATTTTCCATCTTCTTTAGGGAAACGTTTCAGAAACTTTCTGAACATAAAGTATCCCCCGATAAACATCATTACCGTCAAGAATATAGACCACAATACGATGAACCACATGAATAGATCCGTAGGCATTTTCTTCACCTCTGTCTTAATTGGTCCTTCATTATTTTATCACAGAAAAATAAAAAGATGGAATTATATTTATGAGGATTTTTGATCTGTTATAGTGGTAAAGGAAGTGAGGTGGAAAAGTCTATGTTGTTGTATTTAACAAGCTATATTTTGCATTGGGTGATTTCAATTTTCTTTTTCTTGCTCATACCATTGCCTTTTTTGTATAAGGGAGTAGATGGATCCTACAGACTATCCCTTTTTAAAATTTACCGGGGTATTATCCATGGGGCTCATGCCGGAATCATCATTGCTTTCATTACCGGACTCATTCTTACAGATAACTGGTTATCTGTATGGACGGTAGTGGTATTGGTAACCTGGGTCGCTATCAGTGCCTTTCTGGGACTGACTTCTAAACAAATAAGGTTACTGCTGACAGCAGAAAAGGAAAACAAAGAAAATAAAGAAGCAGGAGATAAGCTGTTTCAATTCAGTTTGCTGTTATCCATCCTTATTATTTTCCTGTTTTTTATTAAGTTTTCAAATCTCCTTGGTGCTTAAAAGGAAAGGTGGTATCAACGTGCCTTATTATTTTGCGTATGGCTCCTGTATGAATGTAAATGATATTAAAAGAACGGTAGATGGGAAACGTCTTGGACCCGCGCTTCTACATGATTATACGTTCGGCTTTCGCGCTTTTTCCCATAAACGCGAAGGGGGAGTGGCAGATATTATATTTGAAGAAGGAAAAACCGTAGAAGGCGCACTTTTTGAAGTGCCCGGGTTTGAAGAGCTTGATATTAGAGAAGGATACCCCCTCGTATACGATCGTATACCTGTGCATGTAAAAAGGCTCGAATCAAATGAATGGGTAAAAGCTGAAACCTATACGATAAAAGATAAAGCTGCAACAGATATACCTCCGTCGAAATATTACGCTGGGCTAATTGAAGAAGGGGCTGAGATATTATCCCTTGAATATCAGGATCAACTTAGAAAAATGATCAGGGAACTGTGGCGCAAAGGGAAATAGCACCAGGATAAAAGGGAGTGAATATTCATTGAGTTCACGGGATGTAAATGATTATATCCAGGAAGGTATTCATGGGAGCAGAAGAGTAAATCCGGACGAACAACGGAGATTTTTAGGGACATTCCGGGAAAGAGTACTTATTGCTTTAACAAAAGAACAGGTAATGAAAAAAGGAACGTATCCAGAAGTTGAAGAAATGATAAAGAAATACCCGGACGCCCATCTACTTGTCAATGGCTTGATTGGACACCAGGCTGTGAGTGAATATACAAGGCTTGCCAGTGAGAATGGAATTCATGCCCAAAGAGTCACAGACCATGATTCCAACACTGATATCGGTCTTCTTTTGGCGAGTGACAAAGCTGTTGATAATGAAGAAATCTTCATTGAAGATGAAAAGTCCGAAGAACAAGAAACTGAGAAGAAGCCTTCTTTTTTCCAACGCTTATTTGGCCAGTGATATAACGATAGATCCTTACAATGTAAGGGTCTTTTTATTTTATATTCACAAACTTCTTGGAAGTATTTATCCCCTCCGGAAATCATTAAAAGTCGTAAAATGCCGTAACTGAGACATGATAAGAAACGACAGTCACTTTCCTCGCGCAAGTGAATCAATAAAAAGCTTGCCTTAAAAGGAAAAAACTTTATCTCATAAGGAGGTGAATACCGTGGAAAGAAAAAAGCTTCAGCAGATTTATTATGAATTGAAAGAAGAAGAAAAAGAGCTAAAGGCCAGATTAAATAAGTACCACTTTGGCAATGAATTGGAGCTTGTCCATGAATCAATGGATGAACTATCTAGTTATGATAATCATCCAGGAGATTTAGGAACAGAATTATATGAAAGAGAGAAAGATATTGCATTAAATGAACATGCTGAACAAGAATTAAAGGATGTTCAAAGGACCATAAAAGCATTAGAAGAAGATACATTTGGACGGTGTGAAGTGTGCGGAGGGCCTATTTCTGATGAACGATTGGAAGCTCTTCCTACCACAACTACATGTATCAAGCATGCTCCTCATGAAATATATACAAATAATGAACGCCCTGTAGAAGAAGATATAATAAAGCCTGCATTCGGGCAATTTGAATACGATGAAAACGAAAGTGAAACCTTTTTTGATGCTGAAGATGCATGGCAAGAAGTAGAACGATATGGTTCTTCTGAATCACCATCTGATTTTTATGAAACGGCCAAGAGTTATAACGAAATGTATGTGGAGTCTGATGAAAATGTAGGGTACGTGGAAGAGGTAGAAGGTTTTTGCAGGCAGGCCTTGACGGACGTTTTACTGGAGTCGGCACTGCCCATGAAAAATATGAAAGGTATCTTGACACAAACGAGACCGATTCAGTGCTTGGGTATGATGAAGACTAAGGGCCGCCTCAGCGGCCTTTTTAAGTGGGTTTAATAATAGGAGTGAAAGAGTCATCGCGTGTATCAATATACACCATGCCAGAAGAATCAACTTGAGCCACAAACACATCTCTCATGTTTTTGATCCCATGCTCTTTTAACATATTTTCGGCCCACTCTTTATCTTTTCCCATTGCTTCTAAGCTGTAAGGGAGAAGCTTGCCATCCAAAATAAATGTCTGCGGCATTCCCTTTGATAATTTGGTTACTTTCATGTCTTCCTGGTTTACGAAGTGGTATTGAGGCTTTTTCAGGACACTAATTGTGCCATCAGTTTCCATCATCGCCCCCTCGATTTCATGTAAATAAAAATCTCCTTTTTTACGTAAGTTCGCTAATAAGTCATCTACCGTAAGCCTTACTTTCTTTAATCCTTCCTCGTAAATTTTACCATTTTTAATCAAGATTGTAGGCTCGCTATTCAATACCTTACGCAAACGAAAGCTCTTAATGGCAAGGATGTCAGAGATAAGAGCCAACAGAGAAAAAAGGACAATCCCGGCAATCCCGATTAGTATTGGGATCTCTTGCGTAAAAGTGACAGTAGCAACCATGGACCGATCGTGATAGCGGCCACAAAGTCAAAGAAGGTCATTTGGGCGATGAACTTCTTATTAAGGATACGTGCGATGACATATAAAATAATAAAAAGGACAATGGATTTTATTACGACGTCTTCCAGAAGCATAGCAGGAAATCACCTCTTTTACATAGAAGTAGTATTCCGAAGGGTTACGAACTTGAACGTTTTTTAGCATACCCAATAAAGACCCTTACATTCTACTCAAAATAGTAAGATTTAGTTTGTGGAATAGTGTGAAATTTCTTCAAGGTCTTTGTAAAGATGTCGCATTGTGATATAATGTTTAAATTCATGTTTACTGAATGGCTTGCCGGTGTAAACTCTTACTAAAAGGATAAAAGAAATAATGCTTTTATCAAAAAGTGAGATGGAGTGAACCGGCGTGTCGCAGGAAAACAAAATTGCAAGTTACGTAGGAAGATTAATCCGTGATCATTTTGGTAAAGGTCCAAAGGCAATTTATGTGACTTTTTCCCATCCTTATTTCAGTATATATGTGGAAGATTTTTTAGGGCCTATGGAAAAAGTATTGCTTGGTGAAAACGATGAAATGTCTGTTCAACACCTGAGAGAACGGGTACTGGCCACATTAATTCCAGAAATTAAAACCTATGTTTATGCAGTCACAGACTTGGAAATAAAAGAATTTTACTATGATTGGAATTTGGCCAATAAGACCGGAATCTTTATGGGGATTATTTCCGAAAAAGACGAAGATGAACATCTTGTAGACGAGTATAAAGAAAAAGAAGCAATTGAACAGGAAATGATTTCTGTAAGCATGGAAGCACAAAAAGCCCCTGAAAAAATTCATTCTAATAAAGTAAAATGATCTAACATTTATGATTGTCAGGGAAGGGATACTTGTTCCTATAGAAAAAGAATTAATCAGCTTAGGAAAAGAAGAAAATTTAAAAGTGGCCAAGCGGAAATTAGAAAAGAGAAAGCTAAATCAGGGAAGACGTTTCGAGCTGCTTTTCAATTCCACTATTAAAGATATTTTTGTCGATTGGGATTTTAACCTCGATAGAAGTATTGTCACCCTTATTTTAGATCCCGTACATTTGAATAAAAGCAGGCGGAAATGAGCTAGACAAAAAGCTAGACGTAAAGCCGAAAAGAAGTCTTCTTCTTTTCGGCTTTTTTATATGGCTGCAAGGTTATGTAAACTAATCAAGATGGAGATGGATGGAAGAGAGGTGTTTAGAAGAATGGTCAACTTTAAAAAAGCACAAAGTTTTTACTGTAACTCATGTTTTAAGGATTTTGAACAGGGGGAACTTGTTTATTTTTATCAAACTAGAAAACACTATTATTGTCACGATTGTGCCGGTGACCAAAAAGACAGAAATCTCGAAACTCATATTTACCAGGATTTAAAGAAGGAAATGTAAAATTTCTTATTTCTTTGCGTTAAAACTTCTCTGTCCCTTTTTTACTTCAGGGACAGAGCGATCCGTGTATTAAATTTTTCTTTTTTCTTCTTTTGGTTTACCTACAGGAGTAAGAACATCCTTTCGTTTCCCGCAAAGCTCACACTCATACTTGCCGCTTTCTTTTTGATTGACGACCGTTCCAGGGTCATTGTCTGGTTTTGTCACAAATTCGTTCCATTCAATAAATTCATACTTGTGAAAGCCTAAGCGGCAACGCAATGGCTTACTCATTGGTACTCCCTCCTTCTTTTACCATTACCCTTTTTGTAAACATTTTACTCCTTTTCATATTTCTTTTGATAAATTTATAATTTTTCTACAATTTTCTACCTTTTTCAGGTAAAATAGACGAAAAAGGAGGCTGGATAAAAAATGTATGGTGAAAGATTGCAGAAACTACGGATTGAACACGGCTTGACGAAAAAAGAGGTAGCTGAAGGATTGGGCCTTACCCCCGAGGAGTATCAGGAGGTAGAACAAAATGAGAGGTCCTTAAGCCTGGATAAGATAGAATTTTTAGCGTCTTATTATGAAACTTCGACTCGGTACATATTAGGAACGACCCAAAAGAAACAAGTAAGCAAAGTAATAGATCTGGGACTAGTGCTTATGAATAGAGAAGAAAGTGAACATGTGCGGGCAATCAAAAGGCATATGGGTCTTGTTAAATCGTAACCTAATTATAGAAAGAGGGCACTCAACCGTTGATTATACAGAAAATTGGATACAGTAAGCGAGTGGACATACCTGTAAGGACAGGTGGTTCGTTATTAAAAACGCCTTAAGCGGGCGTTTTTTGTTTTTCTGTTAAATGTAAGTGTTTTCTCTCGGAAATTACTGAAAAGTAGAAAATTCAAAAAATATTCTTCGAGGTTTACAACGTGGTGCGGGAAGGTAATTGACTAGAAAGTTTACATTTAATTAGGGAGGTCAGGCAATGAAAACGTTTAAAGTAAGGTTTTATTTTGATAATGATAATTATAAGACATTGAAAATAAAAGGAGAGTCTCAACAAGAACTCTTGGATCAAATAACAAACAGGGATGAACAATGGCTCATACATGAAGGAAGTACTTCTGCCATTAACCTTTATCTCGTAACAAAAATAGCTTTCTTAGAAGAAACCTCGGAAGAAAGTTCAGGTTCAGAGGAAAAAGAAGACAACAATAAGAAGTCGAAAAAAGAAAAAAAAGGATTCACTAAAAAAGCATAGATATGAAGCTTCAAAGCCTAAGAAGAATGAACTGGTTTCTGAAGACACTTCAGAAAAGGAGAAAACGCAAGAAAATGATTCTGGTGAAGAGACGGAAGAGGAAAGTAGTTCTTCAGAGGAAAATGTAGAAGAAGAACCTTCTGGGAAGTCCGAAGGTGACGGGGACACTGGTGACGGTGAAGAGTCCGAAGACACCGGTGACAGTGAAGAGGACGAAGGGTCTGAGAAATCCGAAGAGGATGAGGATACGGACGACAACGAAGAGTCCGAGGACACCGACGACAGTGAAGAGGACGAAGGGTCTGAGAAATCCGAAGAGGATGAGGATACCAGCGACGGT
>NZ_BAXQ01000023.1:0-57725 GCF_001310615.1 Thalassobacillus sp. C254
AGCCCCTTTTTATCGAGATTGAAGCAATATAGAGAGTTTTTTTCGATTATTTGCTGGTAGCTATGTGCCTTCTCTAAATATAGTTTACAATGTAAGTAATACAGATAGTAAAGGTTGATAAGAGATGAGCGTTTTACATGTAGAGAACTTATACAAGACTTATGGAGAAAAAGTATTGTTTAATGAAATCTCCTTTTCCATCAAGGAGAACGAAAGAATTGGTTTGCTAGGTGTTAATGGGACTGGAAAGTCTACACTCCTTAAAGTAATCGCAGGAATAGAAAGCGCTGAACGAGGAGAAATGCTTCATGCCAATTCTCTTCAGATCGAATACCTTCCCCAGCAACCTGAATTAGAGCCTGAATTGACCGTTTTAGAACAAATATATTACGGTGATTCTGTCATGATGAAAGTGATGAGAGAGTATGAAAAAGCGTTACAAAAGCTGGACCATAACCCGGAAAAGCAAAGTGCTCAAGAGCTGGTAATGAGTATGCAGCAAAAAATGGACGAAGCTGATGCCTGGGATGCGAACACAGCAGCAAAGACGGTATTAACGAAGCTTGGCATTTCAGACTTTGATAAGAAAGTGAAATATCTGTCTGGGGGTCAAAAGAAAAGAGTTGCCATAGCTAAAGCGTTGATCCAGCCAGCAGACCTCTTAATACTGGATGAGCCGACAAACCATTTGGACAATATCTCTATAGAGTGGCTGGAAGGATACTTAGCCGCATATAAAGGATCATTAATTGTCGTTACCCATGACCGTTATTTCCTCAATCGTGTCACTAATCAAATTTTTGAATTGGAACATGGCAGTCTTTATACGTATGAAGGGAATTATGAGATTTACTTAGAAAAGAAAGCTGAAAGAGAAGCAGCAGCACAAAAAAGTGAAGAAAAAAGACAGAACTTACTGCGCAGAGAACTTGCCTGGTTGCAAAGAGGAGCAAAGGCCAGAACCACAAAGCAAAAGGCACGGAAGCAACGAGTGGAAGGCCTAAAGGAACAAACAGGGCCAGAGGCCAAAAAAGACGTCGATTTTTCCATCGGTTCGGTTCGCCTGGGAAAGCAGGTCATTGAAGCGCAGGATATTACGTTTTCCTATGCAGCTGAGCAGATGCCGCTAGTCAAAGATTTTAATTATTTAGTAGTGCCTGGAGAACGACTGGGGATTATTGGGCCTAATGGAGCGGGGAAATCTACATTATTAAATATACTGGCTGACCGCTTGCAGCCCCAGGCGGGTAAAGTGAAGTTTGGACAAACTGTAAAAATAGGATACTACACCCAGGAATATGAAGAAATGGATGAAAATCTTCGGTTGATTGAGTACATCAGAGAAGTGGCAGAAGTAGTTCACACTGTTGATGGCCAGGTGATCACAGCAGAACAGATGCTTGAACGTTTTTTGTTTTCCAGAGAGATGCAGTGGACCTATATCCGCCGCCTTTCCGGTGGTGAAAGACGACGTTTGTATTTACTCAGTGTCTTAATGGAAGAGCCCAACGTCCTCTTTTTGGACGAGCCGACAAATGACTTGGATACTCAGACATTAAGCATATTAGAGGATTACCTGGATCAATTTCCTGGTGTAGTAATTACCGTATCACACGACCGGTATTTTTTAGACCGGGTCGTTGACCGCCTATTAGTTTGTAAAGGCGGCAGCGGAGAAATTGAACGCTTTCAGGGAAGTTATTCTGCCTACATAGATAAACAAAAGGAGGAAGCTTCCCGGCAAAAAGAGACAAAGGCAGGGGCAGGACACGCCCCGAAACAAGCGAGGCAGTCTAGAAAAAAGCTCTCTTATAAAGAACAGCAGGAATGGAACCAGATTGAAGACAAAATTATGGAATTGGAAATGAAAAAGGAAGAGCTTGAGTCAGAAATAGGTGAAGCCGGCAGTGATTTTGACAAAATACAAGAATCAATGAAAAAGCAGTCAGAAGTGGAAGCTGAGCTTGAGAAAACCATTGAACGCTGGACTGAACTTTCCCTGATGATTGAAGAAATTGAAAGCGGCAAACAACAATAAACAAAGAATCCCAGCTTTTTAGCTGGGATTTAATTACATATGGTGCTTATATATTTTTCAACTTCCTCCATAAAGTCGCTCGATTTATTCCCAGTCGCTTTGCCGCCCGTGTTTGGTTATAGTTTTCTTCTTCTACAACTTTACGGATAATGTCCTCTTCTATTTCAACCAGTGTTTTTGTTAAATCTATGTTGTCACCTGAATGTATTAACATGTCCTTTTTTGTATGCAGTACTTCTTTTTTTTGTATATATGGACCTTCGGCGTTATATACGCCTGCTTCTAAGCATTCGTTTAATTCTGCTAGGTTCCTCTTCCATTCTTTTTGTTTCCATATACATAATAGGTCCTCGGAAAGGCCCACCACTTGTTTTCCGTATAAATTATTATATCGAGCAATGAACTTGCGTGTATATTCCTCAAAGGTTTCTAATTGGTCCCTTAAAGGAGGGAGATGTACAGAGATATCAAAATTTTCAGTAATACGCTCAGAGAGGTTACAGTTATTTGTAGAGAAGACAGCGGTGTTTTCCTTACAGCAGGAAAAGCTCTTGACAAGGTTCTTTATTTGACAAGGAGATAATTCCTCCCACCCTCGGATATAAAAAGTGCCTTTTAATTTTTGTATGGTGGCGTGTAATTTACCTAACTCACCTTCGCTGATCATTTTCCCAATAGTAACTGCCCACTGCTCTTCAGTGTACCCATTTTTGTAGTAATGAAAAGCACTAGTCAAAGACTTTTTACCTGTCCCTTCCTCACCGGAAAGTAACAATACTGGCTTATGTACACTGGATTTTAATTGTTTAATTACCTCACGTACCTTTTGGTTCACCTGGCACAGCTGAGAAAAGGAAAAAATAGTAGAACGAAGATGAGAAAAAGAAAGTTCATCGCTGTGAATATAATACTTATTTTCTTCAGTGAATTTTACCACAAAATAAGAAGAGCTTTCTTCCAAAAACAGCACCTCGATAAGGAGCTTCTTGCCATTAACCTCCGCTGTTTTCATTGAAAGAGGAGCTTCTATAATCCTCCTAAAGACCCTTGGTAGTTTTGTCCCAGGTCATAAACAGAGTGAATGGCAGAGTCTAAGGAAAACAGAGAATAGAATTCTCTGTTAGCAAAATTCACTGTGCCATCTAACCCAAAGATAATGACTCCTTCGGATTGGGTATCCATAAGCGCATGAAAAGAAGAAATTTCTTTCCTCGTTTCATTTATGGCTTGAGCTACTTCTTTGGCCCGGACTAATGATTGATGGACAGCTTCTTTCCCAGAAGTAATCATTATACCTTGCAGGGTGAATTCTTCTATGTAATTCAATGCAACAGCATCCCCAAGAATAGTGTTGTATCCATTCCTCCATGCATCCTTTACAGCTTTCCTAACTTCCTCCGATGTTCTTACTTCCGTGTATGGGATTTGCATATCTAGAAGCTTGGAAACTTCTACAACCCCTTGGCAGACACTTGGATACCCGATTAGTTTAATTTTCTCTTCGGAGTCCTTGATTAGTAATAAAGTTCTTAGAATGTCGTAAGCAGAAACCTCAATGTCTATAATGGGTACTTTTACGTGTTTTCGTAAGGTGTCAGCTGTAGCCCCCCGGCTGATTAAAACCAGAACGCCATTTTGTTCCATTCTCTTGGCAGGCTGGACGGCATCCACTACATCGCACACTACAACTTCCACCTCTATGTCTGAGACAGCAGCAGCTTCCATTTGGATCACTTTCTTTAAGTGTGGGTAAGGGGCTAGAACCCCTATTTTTATTGGCATATCAATCATCAATCTCCCAAAAGTAACAAACTGTTTAAAATTTAAACGCTTTCTTATTTATTGTTGTTTTTTTAAATAGTTTTTGTCACAATTATTATAAAAGTTTCCACTATTATGTCAATAGTGATAGAAGCGAATATGTAGAAGAACTAGAAATATAAGATTTTTTGTAAGCGATTTCTACAATTATTCAAAGAGGGGAGTTTATTATGAAGATTAAACAGACAATAGAAAGGGTTCCTGGTGGATTAATGATTGTTCCGTTAATGCTAGGGGCTTTATTAAACACAATAGATCAGTTGCAAATTCCTTTTATAGTGAGATTTTTGCAGTTTATCGGTGCCCCCCAGACAGAAGACGGTACATATGAATTTTTACGGATCGGTGGATTCTCTCAGGAGTTATTCAAAGATGGGGCTCTTGTCTTAATCGCACTGTTCTTGTTTTGTGCAGGGAGTCAAATGAATTTGAAGCTTGGCGGGAAAGCATTAAAAAAAGGTTCTTTGCTAACTACTTCTAAATATCTTACTGGTCTTGTAATAGGTATTTCTTTCGGATACTTTTTTGATCCAATGGAAGGGTTACTAGGCTTATCAACGGTTGCTATCATTGCAGCAATGACCAATGGCAACGGGGGAATGTACGCCGCCTTGACAAGTCAGTACGGAAATCGTTCTGATGTTGGCGGGGTAGCAGTTTTGTCCATAAATGACGGTCCATTCTTTACGATGATGTCTTTGGGGCTATTAGGTGCTACCTTTCCGTTTGCTACGTTCTTGGCTGTATTGCTGCCAATAGGGATTGGTATGTTGTTAGGTAATCTAGACGAAGATATTCGATCTTTCTTAAAGCCCGGGGAAATTCTGCCGGTTCCATTCTTTGCCTTTGCCTTGGGCGCCGGAATGAATTTTGCACTGTTTTTCAACCCCGAAGTAGTTGGGGCAGGCATTCTCTTAGGGCTTTTGACAACGGTCTTAACTGGCTTAACCGGAATCCTGGTCTTTAAGCTATTTAAAGAAAGAAGTTATATTGCTCCGGTAGCAGAAGCATCTACGGCTGGAAATGCGGTAGGTACGCCAGCAGCTATCGCGGCCGCTGCGGCCACAGCTGCAGCTGCAGGGGGAATGAGTCAATCTCAAGCCGCTGCTTATCAAGACATTGTCCCTCTAGCCACCGCTCAAATTTCAATTTCCGTTCTTGTTACGGCTATATTATGTCCAATAGCTGTTATAATTGTTGATCGTTATCAACGGAAAAGAGGTATAATTGGTACAGAAGAAGATGTGACAAGTGAAATAAATGATTCAAAAAATACAAGCACAAAAATGGATGTATAGGAGGGTAACAAATGGACGTTTCACTGCTTTACGGAAAAGGAGAAATTCAGGTAGAGGTTCCAGATCATGCTAAGATTATTGAACCTAAACATGTAGAAGGAAAGAAAGATCAAAGGCAGGCTGTAGTTGATGCATTACAAAGCCCGATTGGCACCCCTCCGTTAAAAGAAATGGTAAAGTCAACTGATTCAGTTGCTATAGTGATTAGTGATATTACCAGACCAACACCAAATCATATTCTTGTTCCTGCCCTAATCGAGGAGCTTCCTCACGTACCATTGGAACAATTTGTAGTGATAAATGGGACGGGTACTCACCGTGACCAAACAAGAGAAGAGTTTATTGAAATGCTTGGTGAGTGGACGGTTAATAACATTCGCATTGTTAATAATCATTGCCATGATAAAGAGGAATTATCGTATGTCGGAGAGAGTGAATTCGGCTGTGGAGTATATTTAAATAAAGAATATGTAGAGGCAGATTTTCGTATCACGACAGGTTTTATAGAACCACATTTCTTTGCTGGTTTTTCAGGAGGTCCCAAGGGAAACATGCCAGGAATCGCAGGAATCGAAACGATTATGACCTTTCATAATGCTAGAATGATTGGAGATCCAAAGGCAACCTGGGGTAATATGGATAATAATCCAGTTCAGGAGATGACAAGGGAAATCAACCGTATGTGTCCACCACATTTTCTCCTTAACGTCACCTTAAATGGAAATAAAGAGATTACTGAAGTCTTTGCTGGAGACCTTTTCCCAGCTCATGAAAAAGGCTGTGAGTATACGAAAGAGCATGCTATGGTTCCTTGTGAAGAAAGATTTGACGTAGTGATTACCTCGAATTCAGGGTATCCGCTGGATCAGAATTTATATCAGGCTGTTAAAGGAATGAGCGCAGCACAAAAAATCGTAAAAAAAGGCGGCACCATTATCGTTGCAGCGGAGTGTTCTGACGGTATCCCCAATCATGGGAATTTTGCAGAGATATTTACATTAGCTGAGACCCCGCAACAGTTATTAGATATGATTAACGACCCTGCATTTAAAATGTTTGATCAGTGGCAAGTTCAAAAGCAAGCAGTCATTCAAGTTTGGTCGGATGTTCACGTGTATTCTAAATTGACAAAGGAGCAAATTAACCAAGCGATGTTAACTCCTTGTAATGATATAGAAGCAACATTAGAAAACCTTAAAGCAACTTATGGAGAGGATATGAGCGTGGCTGTTCTACCACAAGGCCCCTTAACGATCCCCTATATTAGAGAGGAGTAAGATGTATGTCCTACACTAAACTTACAAAACTACAAGAAACTCTACAAGAGATGGGAAGGGTAGTAGTTGCTTTCTCAGGTGGTATTGATAGTACATTTCTTTTGTATGTTGCTCGTGATACCCTCGGAAAAGAAAACGTATTAGCTGTGACAGCAGACTCAGAAACATTCCCACAAAGAGAATTGGAAGATTGCAGGGAATTAGCAAAGAAATTAGATGTAAAACATGAAGTAATATCAACTTCCGAATTTGCTATACCGGGGTACACAGAGAATAAAAGCGATCGCTGCTATTTATGCCGTGATAACCTATTTGAAAATTTAAAGCCTCTTTTAGAGCAAAAAAACTATAGTAATATCGTCTTCGGACTGATTGCAGACGATATGGGTGAGCATCGTCCCGGGATCATTGCAGCTCGTGAGCATGGCGTGCGCGGGCCTCTACAGGAAGTTGAGTTATATAAGCAGGAAATACGTGAATTAGCACGGGAAATTGGATTACCAAATTGGGATAAGCCTTCCTATGCTTGTTTAGCTTCCCGAATTAGTTATCAAGAGACTATCACGATCAAAAAGCTTAAAATGGTAGACAAAGCAGAAGAGATCATTCGGGATTACGGAGTCAGGCAAGTACGCGTGAGAATGCATGGTGAGATGGCCAGAATTGAAGTCATGCCAGAGGATATGTCTATAATTTTACAAATGCATGGAACTCTTCAAAGGGAATTAACAGAATTAGGTTTTAAATATGTCACGTTAGATCTGTCAGGGTACAAGAGCGGGAGCATGAATGCAGTATTGGAAAAAGTTAAAACAACTTAGAGGGTGGTTGCCATCATGTATGAAGACTTAGGGTTTTCTAAAGTAGATTATGATCGAGAAGAGAGGACGGGCTATCCTGAAATCATTTATGGTGAAGGGAAAACGGCTGAACAAATTACCTTAATCGCTGAGAAACTGGTGGAACGCCATGGTAAGGTTCTTGTCACAAGGGTTTCGGAAGAAAAAGCAGCTGACTTAAAGAAAGCGTTTGCTGATTCTTTTTACCATTCTGTTTCCCGTATCTTTAGTGTAGGGAAGCCTGAAAAATTATATCGCGGCAAAGTAATGGTGCTTAGTGCAGGGACCTCCGATCTTCCTGTAGCTGAGGAAGCGCTTTTGACAGCTCAGTGGATGGGGTGTGAAGTGGAAGCAATTAATGACGTAGGGGTAGCAGGCATTGACCGATTACTTTCTTATCGTGAATATTTACAAACAGCGAGTGTACTGGTTGTAGTGGCTGGTATGGAAGGTGCGTTACCAAGTGTGGTTACTGGATTGGTAAAACGCCCTGTGATCGCTGTTCCTACTTCAGTAGGGTATGGAGCTCATTTAGAAGGCTTAACACCTTTATTAGGCATGCTGACAGCATGTGCTTCCGGTATGAGTGTGGTCAATATTGACAATGGGTTTGGAGCAGCATACCAGGCTGCCTTAATTTTAAAAGTAGCAAATGAGGAAAAGTAAAATGAAAACATTGTATTTGGACTGTGTATCAGGGATCTCAGGTGACATGACATTATCAGCGTTAATAGACGCTGGTGCAAGCTTGCAGTATGTGAAACAAGAGCTAAAAAAACTTCCTATTGGAGAATTTGATTTAACGATTAAAAGAGTGAATAAGTGCGGGATTTCTTCCTCGCTTTTAGATATTTCGCTTCCACAAGAATTAGAGCATCATGATCATCACCATGCTCATGATCACTCTCATGATCACAAAGATCATCATGCCCATAGTCACCGTCATGCCTCTCATATCTTGAAAATGATACAAGAAAGCAGTCTTTCAGAGAGAGTAAAGGAACAAAGTACCAAAGTCTTTGAAGCTATTGCTGCAGCAGAAGGGAAAATCCACGGAATACCCCCTGAAAAGGTCCACTTTCATGAAGTAGGAGCAATGGACTCAATTATTGATATCATCGGAGTTTGCGTGGCTTTGGAAGATCTTGAAATAGAAACGATTTATTCTTCACCCGTTCCTACAGGAACCGGTCTGATAAAGATAGACCATGGGATATATCCTGTTCCAGCCCCTGCTACGGCGGAGTTATTAAAAGGAATCCCTATTTCTCCTTTAGAGGCAAAGGGGGAACTTACTACTCCAACTGGAGCAGGCTTTATCCATGCTTTAGTGAGTGAGGTAAGAAGCTTGCCTCCCTATGTTATATCATCAATAGGCTATGGAGCAGGAAAAAAGGATTTCGATTCACACCCTAACATCCTTCGAGCAATCATGCTGGAGAGTCAGGAAGAAAGGATTACTGAAGAGGTTGTCCTGTTAGAATGCCAGATTGATGACTTGCCTGGAGAAGTACTGGGATATGTGATGGAGAGCTTATTTGAAGCCGGGGCCTTAGACGTGTATTACACGCCTATCCAAATGAAAAAAAACCGGCCTGGGACTCTAATCACCGTCCTTTCCAAACAAGAGCAAGCAAATCGACTGGAAGAGTTGTTGTTACAGGAAACTTCTACCTTTGGAGTCCGTTCCTCTCTTTGGCAGCGAAGAGCATTATCACGAAGTATAAGCCACATAGATACCATTTACGGTGATATTCGTATTAAAAATGGTTATGAGAAAAACAAGGTTTATCAAAGGTCTCCAGAGTTTGAGGATATCAAACAAGCAGCTCTGCACCATGGAGTTCCTCTTAAGAAAGTTTTAGCAGAAATATATCGTCAGTTAGATAAATATTAGAGGATTCAGGAAGAAAGGCTTTAATTCCTGAAACTAAAAGCACCCTATAGAGCAGGACTTAATAAGTCAATCTATAGGGTGCTTTTTTGTACAATGGCAAAGAAAATTACAGAACTGGGGAAAATATCATAAGGGGAAAACTAAGATTAAAAGTAGAAAGGGTGCACTTCTTTCCTCTAGTCATGAGGGTTCTGTCAATCCATGTTTAGAAGAGGCAGCTGATAGCCTGCTCCCCCATTGGGATTGCCCCTCCTCTACAGAAGGGTTGGATAGGCAAGTCTGCTTTGAGGATGAATACAAAATAATGATAATGGGCTTTCTTCCCTTGACAAGTGAGTGAATAGACCTATCATACCCATTCTTGCTCTCTTTTGTGTAACCTTATACTATTTTAGTTAAAGGTAATAAATGAGGAGGGAACGAATTGAATAGCAAAAAAAATAAGGTAGAGTATATAGCTGGCGAAGTGATAAGTATAAAAGCTGTAGGAAAGGGCACTAGAGTATGTGTAGATTGTGCAGACGAGCTGTCTCCTGAAGAAGGAATGCTGGTTGGGAATACTGGGGACGGATACATATTAGTGCTTTCTGAAAACCGAAATACAGAAACCTACCCCTCCCGTGCGTTCCGTGTAAATTGCGGCGCGGTCCATCAGTACATTTATGAGGGAGAGAATACAAAATACTTATCTGAGCTAAGAGGAGGGGAGCAGACACCGGTTTTTTCCTTATCAGGAGAACCGAGAATTGTGCCGCTTGGTAGAGTGAAGGCAGAACAAAGGGATTTACTTCGAGTGGAATGCAGGGTGCAGAACAAGATCATTTCGGCAACACTGCAAGATGCTGATAGTGTGCAGCTTGCCGGTGAAGAAGGAAACTCTGTCCCAGTTCAGCAGTTAGCTTCAGGAGATCGTGTGCTCTGTATGGTCGATGAACCTGGCCGTCACCTTGGCGAAAAGATTAAAGAGGAGATTAGGGAATATTGAGCATAAAGAAAGAAGGATAAGGGAATAAATACAGAATTCACAGGAGGAGGGATAGTATGGAACCATCAGGTTGGGGAAGGTTTCTTGGAAAAATGAGAGAGGAAAAGCCGCTCGTTCACAACATTACAAACGTAGTAGTCACGAATTTTACAGCCAATGGACTTCTCGCATTAGGAGCTTCTCCGGTCATGGCGTATGCCAAGGAAGAGGTTGCTGATATGGCCAGGATTGCCGGGGCTCTCGTTTTAAATATTGGTACATTATCTGCTGAGGAGGTCGAGGCTATGATACATGCGGGTAACGCAGCAAACCAGCAGGGGGTGCCAATTATATTTGATCCGGTTGGAGCGGGAGCCACACCATATCGAACAGAAGCATCCAAAAGGATCGTAAAAGAACTGAATCTCTCCCTTCTAAGGGGAAATGCAGCAGAAGTGGCAAATGTGGTTGGACTTGAGTGGAAAATAAAAGGAGTAGATGCGGAAGAAGGAGAGGGAGACATACTTGAACTAGCCAAAGAGGCTGCGCGGAAGCTCGATACCGTTGTTTGTGTGACGGGGAAAGAGGATGTTATTACAGATGGGGAAAAAACCTATATTGTAAATAACGGGACTCCCATGTTTACGAAAATCACGGGTGCCGGATGTTTATTAAGTTCAGTGATTGGTTCGTTTGCAGCAGTTGAAAAGGACGTTTTAACTGCGGGAGCGGCGGCTCTTGCTGCATACGGAATAGCAGGAGAAAAGGCTGCTCAGGAAAGTGAGGGTCCAGGCAGCTTTTCAGATTGCTTTTTTGGATCAGCTTTATAAGATAACTTCAAAGGAAGTCGATTCCTTAGCTTCAATCTCTTTAAGTTAACCGATCTATTGAAATAACAATTATCAGTATGAGGAGGATTCACATTCACAAAAGGTGCCTGGCACCACTGCGGTCTGTAACATTAAAATTGTGATTTTCTTTAAGCAACAGCGTCATTCACGTTTTCTTTGTTACGTAACCTGCAAGGTGCCTGGCACCAAAAAGGAAGTGGGGAAACTTTGGGACGTATAACAAGAGCTGAGATGATACAGTACTTAAAATTATATTTTATATTTGGCAGTCAAAATACTACTCAGCTTCCTGAACAAGTAGTAAAGGAAGCAATCGCAGGCGGGATTACTCTTTTTCAATACCGTGAAAAAGGAGAAGGTTCAAAAGCAGGTGCTGAAAAGGAAGAGCTGGCACGTAAATTGCAAGAGATCTGCCGGCAGAATGGAATTCCTTTTATAGTTAATGATGATATTGATTTAGCGGTGCAACTTAATGCAGACGGTCTTCATATTGGACAAGAAGATATTGGAGCAAAAGAAGCAAGAAAAATGATGGGTGATAAAATTCTGGGGGTTTCTGCATATACGATTGACGAAGGCCTGGAAGCCGCAGAGCACGGGGCTGATTACCTTGGTTTAGGGCCTATATATGCGACAGGTTCTAAAGACGATGCTGCTGAAGAAACGGGTCCTCAAGTGATCACTCTGTTTCGTAAAATGGGGATCAAGACACCGATTGTTGGGATTGGTGGAATTTATGAAGATAATATCGACGAAGTGATGAAATCAGGAAGCGACGGCATATCAATAATTTCAGCGATTGCTTCTGCACCAAGCCCCTTTGAAAGTGCAAGAAATTTGAGAAAAAGAAATTGAAAATTACCTGTAGATAAAGGGATAATATATGTAAAAACAAGCAGTATTCTGGTACCTCCAGAGAACTGCTTGTTTTTTATAGCTGTGACTTTGCCATTAACCAGCTTTCTTCGCTAGTTTTACCAGGACGTGAGCCATTTTATGCTTTTCGTCATCCTCAGCTACCTGCCACATCTCTTGTAATAGCTTTTCTTCTGTATTTTTAGGTGATTCATGGTTTTTGAGGTATTCTGCTACACGCTCAGCGCCTTTTGCCATTTGCTCTTCACTGAGGCCTAGAGATTCACCTTTTTCTACTTTTCCTTTAAGGTATTGCTGGAACTCACTAAAGCTTTCTAAAATGTCTTCCTTTTTGTTTTCGGACATGTTGTCAAGTTTTTCTTCGGCTTGTTTCTTTGGATCTGCCATCTTATATTCCTCCTTAAAGTAATTATGATCCTCTAATTCCCATCCTTGGGCAATCTAAACGTTTATATCACAAATACTACTAATTACCGTGTCAGCAAGGAGGACTATAGCGTCAGCATAGCTGCAGCGAGCGCCATGAGTATCACTGTAAGAACGAGAGCTGCTACACTGCAGGCGATACCGCCAATTGCGAGTCCCTTTCCGGACTCTCCTCTTCTTTTGATCTCCCTTATTGATAAAATTCCAAGAATAAGGCCAACCAACCCTAGAGCAAAGCCGGCTAACGGAATCAGAATAGAAGATACGAGTCCCACTACACCAAGGACCAGGGCTGTAATTGACTTTCCATTTGTTTTTAAAGGTGTTTCTGATGAAATACCGGTTTCTTGTTGATGTGCCAAATTAGTGACCTCCCTTTCTCTTAATTCGTTCTCCTACTCTATTCCTGAATTTTTCTTTTTTAATCTCACAAACAAAAATAGAGTGGAAAAGGATAAATTCCTTAGCAGATAGAAAGCCAAAAAGAGATTGACAGAGAGTGGAGGATCAGATAGCTTTAAAGGAGAAGAATATTAGGGGAAAAGGTGAAAGCTGTTCTAACAGTTTTCTTAAAAGGGAAGACCGGTGTGAAGCCGGCGCGGTCCCGCCACTGTAATTGGGTTGTCTGTTTTGCTGCCACTGTCGGTACAAATCGATGGGAAGGAAGAAACAGATGGAAACCAAGAGCCAGGAGACCTGCCTTTTCAACAACACCAGTAACCTACGGGTCATGGGGGGTGTTAGAGCAGGTTTCCGATTAATTATGGGCTGTTAAAAAGCCGTTTATATTATGCCGGAAGAGCGCCTCTAACCTCCACATGCAGGTTAGGGGCGCTTTTTTGCTGTTTAGTTGTGTATGCGTAGGTGAGTGGTAAATCTTTTAGTGAATTCTCTGTTCAAGGAGTGCTTGTACGATATATCCTGGCTGGGGGATGCGTGCAGCTTTTATAAGCAGTCTGAAAGAGACCAAATGGAATAGAGCCTTTTGCAGTGCGTTCGTCTTTATTCTATATAAGGAGTGATAGTGTGACAAATGAAAAAGGAAAACTTCTTGTCGTAGGTTTCGGCCCAGGAAGTGAAGAACAAATGACATATCGTGCAAAAGAAGCAATTCTTGAGTCAGATTCTATTATTGGCTATAAAACATATATAGATTTAATTAAACCATTGCTTACCGATCAGGACATAGTAAGGACGGGAATGACTGAAGAAGTAAGCAGAGCACAGGAAGCAGTCAAGCAGGCTGAGCAAGGAAAAACAGTGGCTGTCATTTCCAGCGGAGATGCTGGTCTATACGGCATGGCGGGATTAGTTTATGAAGTGTTAATTGAAAAGGGATGGAAAGAGGACGAAGGCGTAGAAGTAGAAATCATTCCTGGGGTATCTGCAATCAATTCTTGTGCCTCGCTTTTAGGGGCGCCGGTAATGCATGATGCCTGTACGATCAGCTTGAGTGACCACCTAACCCCTTGGGATTTAATAGTAAAGCGAGTGGAAGCGGCCGCCCAGGCTGATTTTGTCATTGCACTTTATAACCCAAAAAGCGGCAAGAGAACAAGACAAATAGAAGAGACACAAAGGATTTTAATGAAGTATAGAGATAAAGGAACGCCTGTCGGCCTTGTGAAAAGCGCATATAGAGAGCGGCAGAACATAGTGATGACTGATTTGGAGCACATGCTTGACCATGAGATTGGCATGCTTACAACAGTAGTAATCGGAAATAATTCTACATTTTATTATGACGGCAAAATGATTACCCCAAGAGGCTACCAGCGTAAATATACCCTGGGCGAGGAGAAACAAAAGTTAAAACCTGCCAGAGACTAAGAAGTGAGGCAGAGCCATGGGCAATGCATGGGGGAAAAGAAGAGACGGTAACAGCTGCCGAAAGTATAAATGTTAAAGGTCTTGCAGAAGAAGCGTTAAGCAAGCTGGGCACCACTTATTCAGAAAACAAACAAGTATCAGAAGATTCTATCTCGTTTAAGCAAACAGAGATTTTTGAATTTGCGGTTTCTCCGGGAACAGCAAACAAGAAAATAAGCTCAAAACAGCTTCTTCAGCTGACAGAAGTAATCGGGGAAGACGGTGAGGTAGAGTATACACCGAGCCATTACTTCAAAGTATCCCTTGAAACAGATCGTGCACAGGAAATTGTGAAAGAGCTTAAAGAAGCGGGCTGGCTCGTTTCTCCGGTAGGTAATGTGATTCACGTAAAGGCCTGTGATTTTTGTGACGGTGAGAAGCGTGATTCAATCCCATATGCTGAAGAACTACAAGAAGCTCTAGGCGGTATGGTTGTTCCCAAAGTTATGAACATAGGCTTTAATGGGTGCGGCATGGCATGCTACGGCGCAATTACTGATGATATTGGCATTATTTATAGAAGAGGAGCTTTTGATGTATTTTTGGGAGCAAAACGACGGGCAGAAATGCGCATGTAGCACAGCCAGTGGCTGAGGGGATGGAAGTGGACAAGTTAATTCCCCTCATTACAGCTGTTGTAGATGAGTACAAGGAAAAAGGACTGCCTAATGAAAGGTTCCATAAGTTTTTTAAGAGAGTGCAGGAGATCCAAGGGTTTAAGTATCAAGAGATGCCAGTGCCGGTTATCGTAGATAATCCATGTGAATAAGGAGGGAGAAAATATGAAAGCTGTGCTGTTTATCGGACACGGAAGCAAGAAGAAAGAGGGCAATGAAGGGATCATCCAGTTTGTAGATAATCTTAAACAAAAGGTGCCTGCTCCGATTGTGGAGACTTGTTTTCTGGAATTTGCTTCTCCGGGGCTTGCTTCGGGCATTGAAACTTGTGTAAAAAGAGGGGCGACTGAGGTTGCGCTAGTACCTATTATGTTTTTTCCAGCGGGACATTCTAAGATTCATATTCCCCAAGCGATTGATAAAGCAAGAAAGCTTTATCCTTTAGTCCGGTTTCATTACGGGCGGCCGATTGGGATTCACGAAGAAATGTTTCAGCTGTTAAAAGAAAAGCTTCACGCTGGAGTGGAACAAGAAACATTGTATAACAAAGATACCTCTATCTTATTGGTTGGGAGAGGAAGCAGTGATGTAGATGCAAATAGTGAGCTGTTCAAGCTTTCTAGAATTCTCTCAGAAAAGCTGGAGATGGCAGCGGTAGAAGTATCCTTTATTGGAGTGACAACCCCCACAGTAGAGGAAGGCGTGGAGAGATGCATTCGTCTGGGAGCAAGTAATATTTTGATGATTCCTTACTTTTTCTTTGCTGGTATCTTAATGGACCGAATGGATGCCAAACTGAAAGCCTTTAAAGAAAAATATACAGAGCAGGAGTTTTATATGACAGACCCAATTGGCCTCCACAAGCGCTTGGAGAAGGTATTGCTCGACCGGGCTGAAGAAGCTGTTGGTGGTAACGCGAAATTAAACTGTGACATGTGTCAATATCGTTTATTCGCTTTAGAGCATATGGATATCCACCATGATCACGACCACAGTCATCACCATGACCATGATCATGATCATGAACACTCCCACTAAACAAAGGAGGCCCGCTCATGATATTTTTCTTAGCCGGAACAAGTGATGCCAGAGAACTGGCAGTGAAAGTGAAAAAGGACGGTTATAAGGTTCTTGCCTCAGTGGTTACAGAAGAAGCAGCAAAGGAATTGGAAAAAGAAGATATTCAAGTACGTACAGGAAGACTTGACGTAGAAAACATGGAAAAAGTTTTTTATGAAGAAGAAATTTCTTTAATTGTCGATGCCTCTCACCCTTTTGCTGAAGAAGCTTCCAAGAATGCGATAGAAGCTGCACAAAACAGCGGACTTCATTACATACGATATGAGCGTGCTTCTATCAATACTTACGATAAATTAGTAGTTAAAGTTGAAAGTTACCAAGAAGCTGCAGAATTTGCAGCAAAGCGTGGAGGCAATATCATGCTGACGACGGGCAGCAAGACCCTGGATATATTCGCCAAACGATTGATAGGTTTGGACGGGGTAAGACTTGTGTGCAGAATGCTGCCAAGAATAGAAAACATGGAAAAATGCAAGGAGCTTGGGGTGGAACAAAAGAACATTATCGCTTTGCAGGGTCCTTTCACTAAAGACTTAAATAAAGCACTTTATGAGCAGTTTGGCATTACAACAATGATTACGAAAGAAAGCGGAAAAAGAGGTTCATTCGATGAAAAAGTGACCTCCGCCCTTGAACTTGGAATTGAAGTTATTTTAATAGAAAGACCTGATATTTACTATGGCGACAAAGGGAGCACAACTGAAGAAATTTTAAATAAAATTGAATCTTCCTATGAAAGGGGAACAGAAAAATGGACTTCTCCACAGATTTTAAACCGTTAACGGTTCAGCCTAAAGAAATAGAAGGAAAAAGCTTTGAAATGATTACCGAGGAGATAGGAGAGCATTCTTTTACGGAAGAGCAGTATCCTGTTGTCCAGCGGATTATACACGCTTCAGCTGACTTTGAGCTGGGAAGAAGCGTTCGTTTTCATCCGGATGCAGTGAGGTCAGGAGTTCATGCTATCCGTCAGGGTAAAAAAGTTGTTGCTGATGTGCAGATGGTACAGGTTGGAATAAGCAAACCAAGGTTAGAGCAGTTTGGCGGTGGAGTTGATGTCTATATTTCAGATCCGGATGTTATCGAAGAAGCAAAACAGTTAAATACAACCAGAGCCATTATTTCTATGAGAAAAGCGATAAAAGAAGCAGATGGAGGGATTTTTGCGATCGGAAACGCTCCGACTGCCCTTCTTGAACTTATTCGATTAGTTAAGAACGGGGAAGCAAGGCCAGGTTGGTTGTAGGAATGCCAGTGGGCTTTGTGTCTGCAAAAGAATCAAAGGAAGAGCTGGCCAAATTGGATATTCCCTTTATTACAAACTTAGGGAGAAAAGGAGGAAGCCCGGTTACAGTTGCAGCAGTGAATGCTTTATCGCTCATTGCTGAACAGCAGGGATAACAATGAAATCAACAAAGCCTAAAAAAGATCCTAAAGATATGCGGCATGGATATACTACAGGTGCTAATGCCACAGCGGCCACCAAGGCGGCGTTGCTCAGTTTAGCAGGACAAACTGAAGTAAAAGAGGTGGAAATTACGCTTCCGATCGGTGAACGAGTCACTTTTCACATGGAAAGTGTCTCGTTTTCTCCTACAGAGGCGCAGGCTGTGGTGATCAAAGATGCAGGAGATGACCCGGATGTAACGCACAAAGCTGAAATTGTCTCCACTGTAAAATGGGCTGATGAAATTGTTATTGAGGGAGGAAAAGGTGTCGGTCGTGTAACAAAAACTGGTTTGCCTGTAGAAGTGGGAAGACCTGCAATAAATCCGGTACCTATGAAAATGCTGACTGAAATTACCAAAGAGGTGCTTGGAGAAACTACCCATAAAGGGCTGAAGTGATTATTTCCGTCCCCGAGGGTGAAACGATTGCTGAGAAAACGATGAACAGCCGTATTGGAATTATAGGCGGCATTTCAATCCTTGGAACACGAGGGACGGTCGTTCCATTTTCTACTGCTGCTTTTCGGGCAAGTATTGCTCAGGCTGTGAGCGTTGCGAAAGAAGGGGGATGCGAGCATGCGGTGCTTTCAACAGGAGGGCGGAGCGAGAAATACGCGTTAGAAATTTTTCAGAGAGACCGGAAGAGTCGTTTATAGAAATGGGTGACTTTGTCGGGTTCTCTTTAAAACAATGTAAAGCCAAGAAGATGAAAAGAGCAACATTAGTCGGTATGATCGGGAAGTTTTCCAAGGTAGCGCAAGGAATAATGATGGTTCATTCTAAAAGCGCCCCAGTGGATTTTGGTTATCTTGCTGAAATGGCAGGAAAGGCAGGGGCAGATGAAGATTTGAAGAATTCCGTCTTACAAGCCAACACGGCGTCAGAGGTGGCCAAAATGATGCAGGAAAGAGAATTAACGACATTTTTTCTTACTTGTGCAAAGATGCTGCCAAAGCCGGGTTTAAACATGTGAAAGGGAATATGGAAGTGGAAGTCATTTTAATTACGATGAAAAACGAATTGTTAGGAAGGGAAGTTTACGCAGGTGAGCCATAAAGTTATCAAACAGTCAGAGTTAAAGAAAAGCACGGTGGTTTGGACTTTGATCGCAATGTTTGTGGCGTTATCAGTCCTTGGAGCCGCAGTCAAGGTCCCTTTTATCCTCACCAGTGTATCACTGGATAGTACAGCAGCTTTGATTGCCGGGGGAATAATGGGTCCTGGCATTGGGGCGGCAGTAGGATTATTTGGCCATCTTGCTTCAAGTTTTTTTGGCGGATTGCCTCTAGGACCTTTTCATATAGTAATAGCTGCCGAAATGGCGGTGCTGGTGTATATATTTTCTTCCCTCTATAAAAAAGGCTGGCATAAGATCAGCGTTGTTTTTTTATCCTTGGCAACGCAATCCTCGCGCCTCTTCCCTTCTGGTTTTTGATTAGCCCGGCCTTTTATGCCGGCATGGTTCCTGCTTTACTCATTGCCTCTTCTATCAACGCCCTATTATCCTTTTTTGCTTTAACAAGGCTGAAGAAGGCTGGTATTGAGGAAAAAATATGGAAAGAGAGGATATAGGATGACTGTAAAAGTGATTGGAATAGGAGATGAAGGGAGGGAAGGGCTGCTGCCTGTCTATCAAGACTGGGTTCTTTCCTGCGACATTCTTGTGGGAGGAAAAAGACAGCTAGCAAACTTTCCGGAACACAAAGGGGAAAAACTGATTTTAGAAGGCGGCCTTAAGTCTGTCATAGAAACACTGAAAGAGAAGGAAGGATCAACGGTGGTTCTTGCTTCGGGAGATCCTATGTTTTTTGGGGTTGGAGGGTACCTCGCAAAAAAACTGAGTGATGTTGAAATTTATCCTTCTTTAAGTTCTATACAGCTTGCTTTTGCCCGAATGAAAGAAAGCTGGCAGGACTGCGAAGTAATTAGTGTTCATGGGCGTACGATGAAAGGGCTCGCCCAAAAGATTAATGGTAAAAAGAAAATTTTGCTTTTGACTGATAAAGAGAATACTCCTTCAAGAATTGCAGACTATCTGCTGGATTATCAGATGACCGAGTATAAGGCATTTGTAGGTGAAAATTTAGGAGGAATGGAAGAGAAAACTGAATGGTTTTCCTTAGAAAAGCTCTCTTCTTATAAGGCCTCTCCCCTTAACGTAGTTGTATTAAAACAAACCCATTCATCACCAGCCTGGACTTTAGGCATACCTGATGACGAGTTTTCTCAAAGAAAGCCTGATAAAGGGCTGATCACAAAAAAGAAGTGAGAATCCTAAGCATTGCTGCTTTGGAACTTCATGAACACAGTATTGTGTGGGATATTGGCACATGTACGGCTTCTGTAGCGATAGAATCGGCCAGGATTGCAAAATATGGAATGGTTTATGGAATCGAGAAAAATGAAGCTGATCTCAATAATGCCTGGGAAAACACCAAGAAATTCAGGACAGATATACATTTACAACACGGAAAAGCTCCGGAAGGGATAGAGGAATGGCCAGATCCCGATGCCATTTTTATCGGAGGATCAGGAGGGGACATGGAAGCTCTTCTAGGTGTGTGCTGCCAACGCTTGAAGGCAGGCGGAACCATCGTTTTGAATGCAGTGACTATCGAGAATCTTGGAAATGCAACTTCTATTTTTAATAAAATGGTTTCACCACAGATATTACGCTGGCTCAGATCTCCCGCAGTAAACCTATTTTACATATGACCCGGTTTGACAGCCTGAATCCCATTTACATCATTACAGCCAAATACAAGGAGGGACAAGAATGAATAGATTAGGAAGCGTTATTGGAGTTGGAGTCGGTCCTGGAGATCCGGAACTGTTAACTATAAAAGCCTACCGGGCATTGAAAGAAGCAGACGTCATTGCCTACCCTAAAAAACGCCAGGGGGCTAAAAGCTATGCTCACCAAATTGTTGAACCTTTTCTTCCGGAAGAGACCAGGAAACTGGGACTCGTTTTTCCAATGACAAAGGATCAAAGTATTTTAGAAAGGGAATGGAAAAAAATCACTGATACCATCTATAGTGAAGTAGAAGCAGGGCATAAGGTAGCGTTCGTGACAGAGGGAGATCCGATGCTCTACAGTACTTTTATTCATCTCTTAAACACAATGAGGGCAGAGTACCCACAAGTAACAATCACCTCCATTCCTGGTATTTCTTCTATTCATGCTATGGCTTCACAAGTAATGGTTCCTCTTGCGGATGGAGATGAATGGACGCTGTCATTCCAGCCAATGATAACCGGGAAAAAATGAAAGAAGCTTTACGGAAGCATGATGGGATGGTCTTCATAAAAGTGGCAAAGGTTCTTCCTATGATGATTGAAATTCTTGAAGAAATGAATTTAATTGACCAGGCTTTTGTGGCTACAAAGGTCACTTCCTCAGAAGAGTATATATGGAAGGATATCCGCGAACTGCGCACGGCAGAATTGGAGTATTTAACACTAATGATGGTCAGAAAAGAGAAGGTGGTGGCAGGATGAATCCTAAAGTATATATTATAGCGCCGGGCCAGGGGATCCTGACTTAATTACAGTAAAAGGAAAACAAATTATTGACTCTGCAGACCTCATCTTATATGCAGATTCCCTTGTGAACAAAAAGCTTTTTGAAGAGGTAAAAGAGGGTTCACGAGTACTAAAAAGTGCCGGAATGGACTTAGATGAAATGGTTGAGGTAATGGTCAATGCTGTTCGAAATGGAGAGAGTGTGGCCAGGGTTCACACAGGGGATCCCACCGTTTACGGGGCGATCGTAGAACAAATGAACCGCCTGTCAGAAAAAGGAATCGATACGGTGATCGTGCCGGGGGTTAGCTCTGTATTTGCAGCTGCAGCAAGCGCAAACATAGAACTGACTGTCCCGGAGCTTACTCAAACGGTTATTTTGACCAGAGCCGAAGGCCGGACTCCTATGCCTGACAAGGAAAAACTTATCGACCTTGCATCTCACCAATGCAGTATTGCTTTATTTCTTAGTGCCACCCTTATTAAAAAAGTCGTCAGAGAATTTATTGAGGCAGGCTGGAGGGAAGAAGATTCGGTTGTGGTAGTCTACAAAGCAACCTGGCCTGATGAAAAGATAGTAAGGACTACACTTGGCAGCCTTCATGAAGACATGAGAAGTGCAGGAATAACAAAGCAGGCTATGGTAATTGTCAGCAGAGCTGCTGACAGGAAGTTAGTCAGAGAAGGAAAGTTTGAGTCAAAGTTATATGACAAAACATTTACTCATGGCTATCGTAAGGGAGTGAAGGCTGATGGATAAGGTAGCATTAGTGGCCATCACCAAGCACGGAATTGAGCATGTGAGACAGCTGAAAAAAAGAATGGCAAATGCAGATGTTTATTACATGAAGAAACATGCCAAAGGGGACGAAGAAGAGCTTGGAATTACTTTATTTGAGGGTTCTGTCCGGCTGCAAATGGGGCATTTTTTTAAAGAGTACGATGGGATTGTGTTTGTGATTTCGCTAGGGGCTGTTGTACGAATGATCGCCCCGCACGTAAAGGATAAAAAAGTGGATCCTGCTGTAGTAGTTATTGATGACAAAGGCGAGTATGTGATCAGCGTTTTATCGGGCCACATCGGAGGGGCAAATGAACTGACAAAAGTGGTGGCAAGAGAATTACAAGCACAGCCGGTTATTACAACAGCCTCGGATGTTCAGCAAACAATACCAGTAGATATATTTGGCCGTGAATATGGGTGGACAATAGAAGATTTTACTCATGTCACTCCTGTCAGTGCTTCGGTAGTAAATGAAGAGCCTATTGTAATCGTTCAGGAATCAGGGGAAAAGGTTGGTGGAAGCATAACAGAGAAATGCCTTCTCATATGAAGTTTGTTCATTCATGTGAAGAGGCGCTGGGGGAAACCTTTCATGCAGCTTTACTTATCACCCACCGAGTACTGGGTGCAGACCGTTATAAGGACTTGTTACCTGCAAGTGTTATTTACCGGCCAAAGACAATTCATCTGGGTGTGGGCTGTAACCGTGGGACAAGTGCAGAAGAAATACAGCAAGTCATAGATGAAACATTACAGGAGCTTGAACTTTCTTCTCTTTCTGTTAATGGAATCGCCACAATTGATTTAAAGAAAGATGAGGAAGGCCTTCAAAAGGTATGTAAAGATAATAATTGGTCGTTTACGTATTATTCACCAGAGCAATTGAACAAACAGCCAATGAAGAATCCTTCAGAGACTGTATATAAATATACAGGGGCCTACGGGGTAAGCGAACCAGCGGCACTGCTGTCAGCCGGTACGGATGAATTGTTTTTAGAGAAAAAAAAGTCAGGAAATGTTACAGTTTCCATTGGAATCTCACAGCATCATGCGAAAGAATTACAAAGGAAGGTGTAAAGATGCAGCCTAGACTCGTCATTGCAGGGACAGGGAGCGGTGTAGGGAAAACTACATTCTCAATTGGTTTAATGGGAGCTTTAAAGCAAAGAGGATATAACGTGCAAGGGTTTAAGTGTGGGCCTGATTATATTGACCCAAGTTATCATACTGCTATCACAGGCAGGAATTCCAGAAACCTGGACAGCTGGATGCTGGATAAGGAGAAAATGCTCGATGTGTTTGTGAAAGGCAGCCAAGGGGCCGATATTTCAATCATCGAAGGTGTCATGGGACTTTATGATGGAAAAAGACCGGACGAGAACACGGGCAGCACAGCGGAAATCAGCATGCTGTTAAAAGCGCCGGTCATCCTGATGGTGAATATAAGCAGTATGGCCAGGAGCGCTGCTGCAATAGTCAAAGGGTTTCAGAATCTTGAGCCGCAAGTGTATATTGCAGGGGTTGTAGTGAACCAGGCAGGCAGTGAAGGCCATTACAAGCTATGTAAAACTGCAATTGAAAAAGAGTGCGGAATTCCGGTGTTGGGTTACTTAAAAAAAGGTGATGTTCCGTCAATTCCTGAACGGCATCTGGGTTTGGTCCCCGCCATAGAGAGAGGAGAGCTTGATGGGTTCTTCGAGGAATTAAGCCAAGTGATATCGGCACAGGTCGATATTGAGAGGCTTATGGAGCTTGCTCGTAAGTGTGAGAATGTTCATCCTTCTAATTTGTTGTTTTCTTCTAAAGGTAAGAGCAAAAATACGAGAATTGCCGTGGCAGTCGATGCTGCGTTTAATTTTTATTATCCGGAAAATATTGAGCTTCTTGAGGAAGAAGGAGCAGAAATAGTACCATTTAGCCCGCTGCAAGGAGAGAGTATACCAGAGAAGATTGACGGTCTGTATATCGGCGGAGGGTTCCCTGAAGAATTTGCAGCAGAGCTGGCAGAGCAAAAAAAGACCAAGGAACAAATAAAAGAATTGGGTGAAAAGGGTCTTCCTATTTTTGCAGAATGCGGTGGATATATGTATTTAGCAGACACAATCACTACTACTGATGGGAAGGTTCATTCTATGGTGGGTTTAATACCGGCCGACGTAGAAATGCAAGAGAAAAGAGCTGCTCTTGGATACCGGGATATTACAGCAGCGAAAGACACGATGATTCTTAAAGCAGGGGAAACAGCAAGGGGCCACGAATTTCATTATTCCACTTTAAATCCTAAGGGGGACTATCCTCACGCATATAGAGCAGTGGCATTTCGAAAAGAGCAGAATGAGGGATACCATCGTTCGAATATTACAGCAGGATATACCCATATACATTTTGGTTCGAATCCTGCCATAGCAAGCCGTTTTGTATCAGTGTGTCAAGCATGGAAAAGCACATTAAACAGTTTGTAGACAGTTGAATGGTTGTCTTCTGCTGTAGAGAAGAGCTCAATATTACAGCTGCTTGTGTGTGCTTATTACAGGTGAATAGTATAAGGCTTAACGCTTAAAAGGAGAAATGCTATGAAAGGAATTATTGTATGGGGAACCACCTCAGATGCTGGTAAAAGTTTTATCGTAACTGGCTTATGCCGAGCACTCTCTAACAGGGGTTATAAAGTTGCTCCTTTCAAAGCTCAGAACATGTCCAATAACTCTTATGTTACGTTATCAGGCCATGAAATTGGAAGGTCACAAGGGATGCAGGCTGAGGCGTGCCGAGTGGAACCAACCGTGCATATGAACCCGGTATTATTGAAGCCGAGAAGTGACCGCCGGGCTGAAGTTTTGATTCAGGGCAAATCCATGGGGAATCCTTCTGCCAAGTCTTATAGAAGAGATTTTTTTCCGTAGCTGAGGGGGCGATGGCAGAATCCTTAGAGGAGTTAAAAAACGAATATGAATATATCATTATGGAAGGAGCGGGAAGCCCGGCTGAGGTTAATTTAATGGACAAAGACCTTGCGAATTTAAAGGCAGCAGAGCTTGCTGACGTGCCAGCCATACTAGTTGGGGATATAGAGAGAGGCGGAGTATTTGCAAGTCTTGTTGGAACAATGGAACTTCTTCCGCCTGAACACCAACAAAGGGTAGAGTGTCTTATTGTTAACCGTTTTAGAGGGGATCCTGAACTTTTTATTGAAGGAAAAAAATGGCTTGAGGAGAAAACGGGATCTGCTGTTCATGTCTTTCCTAAGTTAGACATTTCCATGGAAAAAGAGGATTCATTGTCCTTGCCTGAAATAGAAAAAAGAGGCTATAAGCCTGGTGCTCAGTTAGATATAGGAGTGGTTCATTTTCCTTACTTATCGAATTATACAGACGTTGAGCCCCTATTGGCAGAAAAGGATCTTTCTTTGCGAATCATAAGAAAGCCTGAAGATTGGGGAGATCCTGATGTGGTGCTTCTGCCAGGCACAAAAAGTACGTTTGCTGATCTTCATGCGATTACTCAAACTGGAGTCGGAGATCTGATTAAAGGGCATGTTGAACAAGGCGGGATCTTATTTGGTATCTGTGGAGGTTACCAAATAATGGGTGAGAAACTGATAGACAAAGAGGGGACAGAAACAGGAGTAATAGGGAAAGAAGAGCCTGGTTTATCTTTTTTGCCATTTGTTACTTCATTTATCAGCACAAAAACAACGAGGAGAAAGCCAGGCTTGTTCACGCATGCTTCTGGGCAGTCCTTTCCGTTAGACGGGTTTGAAATCCATTTAGGAAGTACCCTAGTGGATCGTGGTAACGAACCACCGTTCATGGTAGAAGCAAATGGAAATCACGACGGTGTTTACGCCAAAGACGGTCAAATAATCGGTACTTACCTTCATCATGTCTTCCATAACGATGACTGGCGTACCTGGTGGCTAAACCAGCTTCGTATCAAAAAAGGCATTTCTGTTCAAGAAAAGGTTTCTTACACCAAAATCAGAGAGGATCAATATGAAACTGCTGCAGAAGCAATCGAGCAGTATCTAGACCTTGATAAATTGATTAATATTATGAAAAAAAATGAGAAAGCCAGTAAAGGAGGGGCGATATGAGACTGTATACCCGTACTGGAGATGAAGGGATGACACGAGTAAAAGGCGGTAAGAAAGCCAAGGATTCGGTGCGCGTGGAAGCTTACGGGAGCTGTGACGAACTCAATTGCTTTGTAGGTCGTGCTGTTTCTCTATTGACACAGACCGAGCACTTGGATATAAGGGACGATTTGACTGCCATTCAGCATGAAATATTTGATTGTGCAAGTGACTTATCTAATATTAGGGAATCAGCTGTATTCAAGGTAAAAAAGGATAGGATTGATAAGCTGGAAACATTAATTGATACGTATCAAAAGGAAGTCAGACAAATGAATGGTTCTGTCACTTTTCCTGCTCCGGCCCAGGAGCTGGTTCTATGCGCCAGCATTGCCAAGAGGATTGAACGAAAAATTACAACCTTACATAAGGAAGAACAAATTAATGAGATAGTGCTTGCCTATATGAACAGGCTCTCTGATTTATTGAATATATCAGCCAAAGTGGTGAGCGTGCGTGGAAATGCCGGCTAAAAAGACAGGTGCCATTTAACCTGTCTTTTTATGCCCTCATCGTTGTAAATGGAGTTGTTGTGTACGCTCATAGCAGCTGGTCAGCTGTCCGGTCATTCTTTACTGCGGAAACAGGCAGCAGTGAAAACGAAGCTGTCCGAGCCAAAGCTTAAGTGAAATCTTCTTTTCTTGCAGCATTTATTTCTCCGCCAAACAAAATGATCACCGAGGAAAGGTGAAACCAGACCATAAGAGCGATAACAGCTCCAATACTTCCATAGGTGGCGGTATAATTAGCAAAGTTATTGAGGTAATAGGAAAAACCCAAAGAGGTTAACTGCCACCCTACTGTAGCAAATATGGCTCCTGTATACACTTCTTTTATCTTTAGCCTGGTGTTTGGACCAACCAGATATAAAATGGAGAAAACAATGAACAAAATGACTGAACTTACCAGCCATCGGAGAACATCGTAGTCCAAAATGACTGGCTCTATTTCGATGTATTCGAGGAGGTTGCTCCCGATTACTTGAACTACCAGGGCGGTCAGAACAACCAAAAACATGCTTATGGTTAAAGAAATGGAAACGACACGGGCTTTGATCATTCCTCTTCTCTCTGTGACATGATAAGCAAGATTTAACGTTCGCAAAATTGAATTCAAAGCAAGAGAAGCTGTCCATATGGTAAAAATAATACTAAAAGATAATAGCCCTGTGTTTTGGTGGGCTGTTAATACTTCCCATTGATTCTCCACAATGCCGAGCACTTCAGGAGTACATAATCTTCCTCCAGAAGATTGTAAACGTCTTGAAACGTAAATGGGAGGTAAGTAAGAAGGGTAACAATAAAAATCAGGAAAGGAAACAAAGATAAGAGCAGGAAATAAGCGCACTGGGCACCTAAACTTATTAAATCATGGTCAGCAAATCGTTTCATTAAAGAGCGCGCGTATTTAAGATACATTTTGCAAGTCCCCCCAGTGAGCCCAGAATGTTTCTTTCTAGTGTTATAGCCTAATTATCTCTTTATCAATCATGGCCAGTATTTATATTTCATTAGACTGTACAGGTAGGTGCTGGATATAATATTGTTATTTTATAAACGAATCGTATAGAAGGAATTATACATAATGGAGGGATAAGAATGAACTATGCCGTCATTGGTGCAGGAGCAGTAGGAAGCTTTATTGGTGGATTACTGCAGCATGCTGGCAGAAGCGTAACCTTTATAGCCCGCGGAAGCCATTTAGAAGCCATGAAAGAAGAAGGACTAACGGTAGAAAGAGATGAGCAGACTTAACGGTAGATAGAGAGTTTAGCAGTGATATGCACGACATTTCTTCTGCAGATACCTGGATACTGGGCGTGAAGGGTACAGAGATGGCCAGTATTATTAAAAAGGTGAAGCCATATGTGAATAAGGACACACGGATTATCACTCTTCAAAATGGAGTCAGCAATGAAGAACAGTTGTCTGGGGCCTTCGGGAAAGATAAGATCCTTCCAGCCTCGGCATATTTGTCTGCCAGTATAAGAGAGCCGGGAAAAGTAGTTCAGCATGGGCCTCATAAATTCCATCTTGGTGCTTTGGATCAGGATAACAATCAATTACTTGAAAACATTGTTGATGAATGGAAAGCGGCAGGGCTCAGCTGTGTACGGTCAGAAGATATTATGGCTAAGAAATGGGAAAAAAGCCTATGGAATCTTACGTTCAATCCTTTATCCGCTATAACAGGAGCAAAGGTTAGTGACCTATTAGACGACCCTTTATTAAGAAATACTTGTGACAGTGTCTTGAAAGAAGCTGCCTTAATCAGTGAAAAAAAGGGTATCCTGTCTCGGAAAAATCGGCCGGAAATGTTTTCAAAAGTGCGGAAACAGTAAGAAACCATAAGACTTCCATGCTACAGGACTTTGAAAAAGGAAAGCCAATGGAAGTATATCCGCTCTGTGGTTACTTTGTGGAGAAAAGTAAAGAGCTTGGGATAGAAACACCCGTTTTAACTACTTTATATAATATACTGGAGTTTATAAATAAGGAGAATGTGGAGAAAAATAGAGAAGGGAGATAAAAAGCAGTTTTATCTGACTTTTTACCGTTTTAATAAGAGGTCCTGTTATTTCGATATCTTCGAAATAACAGGGCTTTTTTTGCATCCAGCTTTGTCGGCAAACTATTCCCATGTCTTTAGCCCTTTGAAAAATAAAAAACCTTACAATAAAATAAGAACACACGTTCTCTTGAAAGTTGTAATTTTTATTGGGAAATGACTTTTAAATAGTAAAGAGAGGTGATGAAAAGATGAAAGAAAGATCATGTGCAAGCTGTAATGAAGCAGCATGCGAACAATGGGTGGCCTTTCAATACAAACACCAAAATGCATTTAAAAATCCGGTGTTGAAATCTTTTATAAATGACGTCAAGAGAAGGGAGCTTTTGAGGGAAGCAGTCTGTTTTCCGACAAAAGAAAATGAAAGTAAATTAAATAAGGAATTTCAGCTTCATTATGGTGAGCTTCGTTTTACTAAATATTTATCCAAATGCATTTATTGGACAGCTCTGGGTCATGGAAAAAAACAAAAGCAGCACCGAGAGAGAAACGCATTATACTTGCATCAGAAGGCTGGCCACGAAGAAGACGGTGAGCTTTTGCTTATAGACTTTGTAAAGGATGAAAATGCGGATGTTAACCAGCGTGTATTTGATTATTCAAAGAATCTGGATGACGCAGTATCCTCTACTTCTTTAATAGAAGGACTGTCTAAATTGGAAAAACAAGAGAAGCTTGTGCTGAGAGACTATTATGCATACGGATATACCGATAAAGAAATTGCAAAAAGGCTGAGTGTTTCTCAACAGGCAATCTCAAAAAAGAGAAATAGGAATATTAAAAAATTAAAGGTCTCAAATTAAAAGGGGGTGTTAGTATTGGGGTGGTTGAGGAGGTTCCTATGCTCATTCATGCACTAGCCAACTTCGGCTTTCCCATCATTGTATCGTTGTTCTTGCTGTTGCGTCTCGAACATCGATTATTAAAATGGGAAGCAGCAATGTATGAATTGAGAGCTGATATTCGAAAGGAAGGAGATAAGAGAAATGACTGAAATCTATCGTCTAGTAGAAAAAGCACAAAAAAGTGACCAGGAAGCTATTCAACAAATTATATATCGCTTTGAGCCAAAAATAAAAAAGTTCACTAAAGCTTATCCCCTTTCAACATAGAGAGGATGTAAATCAGGAGATCGTAATGAAAATGATAGAAGTGATTCAAAAAGAAGATATGGAAAAAGTCCCAGGCTTCAAAGAATTCCTTAACAGTATTTCACTGTAGTCGGCAAAAAAGAGGGAAAGATCAGCTCTTTTCTTTTCCTCGTACATAAAATAGAGACCTATCTAACAACAAATAGTAGAAAAATGTTAAAATAAGCCGAGAAATGGAAAAAAAGGAGGTATAACGTTGAAGGTCTGCCGTTTTTTAATGTTTACTATTTTAATAGGGTTATGCGCGGCGTGCTCAGAGGATGTACCTGATCCTGAGTCTTTTTTAAATGATTACATTCACGCCCATGAAACATATGAGTATGAGGAAATCTATGAATTAGCAAATGGCAGCAATGAATTGGCGTTAACAGAAGATGAATTTACTGCCTATGCAAGTAACATACATACGAGTATTGAGCAACAGGATCTGTCTTTTACTTATGAAAGCCTTGAACTGGAAGACGATGAGCTTAGAGAAATGGAAAGCCTGACCTACCCTGTATTTATTACTATGGAGACCATAGCTGGTGACCTATCTTACGAGAGTGAAGTGACCCTTGTAAAGGAAGAGGGAGATGATGGTATATTCTGGTTTGTTGACTGGGATTATGAACATTTGTTTTTAGGGCTTGAATCAGAAAATGAGCGGGTGAAAGCTGAGATTGAAACACCCGACAGGGGTGAAATCCTTGACAGAAATGGAAATGGGCTTGCTGTAAATGGTGAGGTGGCCAGCGTGTATGTCGTGCCTGAACGGATGGAAGATCAAGACCAGGGAGTTCAAGAGCTGGCAGGTATCCTGGACCTTACAGAGGAAAGAATTGAGGAACTCTTAAATCAAAGCTGGGTAGAGGACCATTTAAGTGTCCCCATAAAAGACATACCTGTAGAAGATGACCGTGAAAGTGAACTGTTGGATATTCCAGGTGTTGGAATCAGTACGGAAGAAGGAAGAGAGTATCCACTGGGAGAAATGGCTGCCCACTTAACTGGATATACTGGAGGAATTACTGCTGAGGAATTAGAAGAAAGGGAATGGAAAGGATACCACGAAAACTCAAGAATTGGTAAATCCGGTCTGGAAGCGGTGTGGGAAGAAGAACTTCGAGGAGAAGTCGGAGCAAGGATTAAAATCCTAAATGAAAATGACGAGGTCAAAGAGGTTGTGTTAAAGAAAGAGGCAGAAGCAGGTGAGACCTTTGAGTTGAGTGTTGATGCTACTTTGCAAAAGCAACTATCGGACAGTCTGGGAGGAGATACAGGCACGGGAGTTGTTATGAATCCTGTAACAGGAGAAGTATTAGCCATGTACAATACACCATCCTATGATCCCAACCTCATGAGCCTCGGTGTTAGCAGCGAGCAGTGGGAAGAGTGGCAGGAAAATGAAGATGAACCTTTTTTAAACCGATTTGGCCAGCGTTATTCACCCGGTTCAGTATTTAAGCCTGTGACAGCAGCCATAGGCATTGAAGAAGGAACCTTACATCCTGAAGAAGTAATGACCATTGAAGGTGAACACTGGCAGGAAAGAGAAGATTGGGGAAGCTATCGTGTAAGGAGAGTGAATGAGGATATAGAGGAAGTCGATTTACGCCGGGCAATGCTTTACTCTGATAACATTTATTTTGCTCAGCAAGCATTAAGAATAGGTGAAGAGGCTTTTCAAGACCGTATAGAAGACTTTGGTTTTGAAGAAACTCTTCCTTTCGAGTATCCGGTTTATACTTCAAGACTTTCAAATGATGGAATAGATGCCGAAGCCTTATTGTCAGACACTGGGTATGGACAAGGAGAAGTACTGACAAACCCAGTGCACCTTTCAGCTGTTTATACAGCCTTTCTTCACGATGGAAGCATGATAGAACCAACATTGCTTAAAAGAGATGAAGGGAGATACTGGAAGGAAGATATTATATCTCCAACAACAGCTGAAACCATTCTGAATTCTTTAATTGCTGTGGTGGAGGACTCAGGTGGAACCGCCCATGATATTTATGAAGAGGGAATGCCTCTCGCAGGGAAAACCGGCACTGCTGAATTAAAACAATCGCTAGACGATGAAGATGGGGAACAGTTAGGCTGGTTTGTCGGGTTTGATTATGAAAATAAAGACCTTATGGTAACCATGATGCTGGAGCAAGTAGAAGGTCGTGGTGGAAGCGGCTATGTTGTCCCTCTTGCTAAAGATTTCTTCAGCGAACGATAGAAAACGAGGATATCCATCTCAGTAGAATACAGGGAGGATAAGTGAAGTCGAAATCCCAGAACCCTTGGCATACGGAGGATTCATCAACATTAAAAATTTTCCAGTTAGGTTTGCAATCGCTTCCTTCGTGTGATACATTTAAGA
Organism: Thalassobacillus sp. C254; assembly: GCF_001310615.1. Classification (NCBI taxonomy): domain Bacteria; kingdom Bacillati; phylum Bacillota; class Bacilli; order Caryophanales; family Bacillaceae; genus Thalassobacillus; species Thalassobacillus sp. C254. The sequence continues at coordinate 31,815 of NZ_BAXQ01000023.1, forward strand.
AGGCGAAAGTGAGTAACATCGTAAAACAGTTTTTATCGGCCTCAGTAAGGACGTAAAAAGATTTGTTTTCCTGGTATTCACTGAAGCAATTTTTTTTATTATCTAAGGAGGCCGTTAACATGACTGGCAAAGTAAAATGGTTTAATTCTGAAAAAGGTTTTGGATTTATTGAGCGTGAAGGCGGAGACGATGTATTCGTCCATTTTTCTGCTATTCAATCTGAAGGATTCAAAACTTTAGATGAAGGACAAGAGGTTGAATTTGAGATCGTTGAAGGACAACGTGGACCACAAGCTGCTAACGTAGTTCGTGTATAATTAAAATAATAAAAGCAGAGGATGTCTTGAATACCAAGACATCCTTTTTTAATCTTGATGCCAACGCTCAATTAGAGGTCCATCCTTTCCAAAGACTGGATCGGCCTTCGGCAGTTTTACATCTTTTATATTATTCCACACTTCCTGACTTACAGGATCTTTCTGGGTTTTCATATCATAATCTTTTCCATCTGGATAAGCCCCCACTACTTCAAAATCTGTACTTGCTTTCAGCTTTTTATGCCCGCATCCAGCAGGGAGAATCACAACATCTCCTCTTTTTACGTGCATCTCTTCCCCGTGTTCTCCACCAAACATAATAGCGGCTGTGCCCTTTTGTACTCCCAGGACCTCATGTGAATTGCTGTGATAATGGTGATAAGGGAGAACACTGCCTGTCCAGCTGTTCCTCCAATTATTTCTCTCGAAAATTTCCATAATGCTATCATCTTCGTCTAACACCATCGGGTAATAGAGCATAGGCAGTGTAGGATTGTTAGGGATATTGCCGTCCTCGTTAAAAAAAACTGCTTTCACTTGAAAGTCATGTAAAGAGTAAACCAATGTTATTCCTCCTTGGAACAAAAGGTAAGGTAATAATTTAATTCCTCTAATAGGCGGCAATAAAACCAAACAATTAATTGACATTGATAATCTTTATCAATTAGAATGTAATTGAGAATAGATTTCATTTAAAGGAGAGTGAGAAGCGTGGAGGCTTTAATGATTGTAGGGGCAGATCGATTAGGTGCCATCCCTGACCATTTGCAAAAGCTGGGAGTTAAAAACATCATACATATTAACGGGAGAAAGGTTAAGCAAGTGCAAAGAGAAATACCGGAGCACGTTGAATTAATTCTTGTATTAACAGACTTTATTAACCACAACTTATCTAAAAAACTGAAAGAGAAAGCAAGTAAACAATCTGTGCCAGTTTGTTATGCCAAAAGGTCCTGGTGTTCGATATATAAAGCTCTTTCTCATTGTGATTCCTTTTGTGAGCAATGCCCACTGATGAAGGAGGAGCGGTGAAATAACAAAAGTGGAGGTAAAAGGATATGAGGAGAACGGATCTGGTTTTAGATACACATCTTACGGAACTCTCTATTCAAACAGCTGCTGAATGCATAATAGAAACAATACTGGACAATCCAAAAACAACGATAAAAAAAGTACTTTACAATATTAATTTTTATTGGAAGCAGATCCCTTCTGCTTGTTTTTCAAGCTATAAAGCATACTTACTTACCACAGCTGCCTTCACTGATTATCTGCTGAATTTTTTGCCGGTTCTCTACACCATTCATGTTTCAAAAAAACTAAAGCTAAATGAAGAAGTAACCTTATATATAGAAGACAATCCTCATAATATTTCTCAAAAAGAAGCGTGGTTATTTATAGGGGATAAAAGAGAAATAACTAAAGCTCTCCTGATAAAGGCAGAAAACGTAATGAAAAAAGAGTGTAACGGAGAAGAATGGAAGTTGAATATAATTATGTTAACCACTGGCAGACATTTAAAAAAATCATACAGGTAATTCTTGTTAAGGGAGAGCAGAAAACTAGTTTTCTGCTTTTTTGGCATATGTAAAGATATATTGAAATAATTGTGATATATTGAAAATTAAGACTTACAAATAATTGGTAAGGTATCCCTTTTTACTAGGTCTTTCTTGGCTTTTTTGTTCACTATAACATACATATATCATTTCGATGGTATAATATAAAACATGACTAGATATATAAAGGAGACTAGAAGGATGATTGGTGACCGCGTTAAAAAATATCGGTTAGAAAGGAACCTTTCATTAACAGAGCTTGCTGAAAAAGCAGGTGTTGCCAAGTCATATTTAAGCGCAATAGAAAGGAACATCCAAACTAACCCTTCCATTCAGTTTTTGGATAAAATTTCCAAACAATTAAACATTCCGATAGATTTTTTACTCAAGGAAGAGACAGAGGAAATGGAACAAGAGCTTGATAGTGAGTGGATGAAGCTTGTTCAGGAGGCAATGGAATCTGGTGTGTCTAAAGAAGAATTTAAAGACTTTTTAGAATTCAATAAGTGGAAGATCAATAACCAATAACACTTTATACCCCAGTTTTGGGTATAGAGTGTTTTTTATTATATCAAGGGGAAAATGAGTAATCCCCAGTTTATTTACGATATACTGGTATGACCTTAATCATATTACGAATCAATAAAGAATACTCCTAGAAAGTGAGTGGAGGTTATGTTTAAAAAAGCCCTGCTTGTGTATAAAGGGAACGTAAGTGAAAAAGAAATAGGAAATGAGCTTAACGAAGCGATCTCCACCTTCATGCTCCATATAAAAGAATTGGTCATAGTTAAAACAGAAGAAGAAGGAGAGGGAGAAGAAATATGCAAGGCGCATGGAACGAGGTTGAGCTTATACTGATTTATGGGGGAGATGGCACTGTTCATGAATGTCTCAATGGCTTAAAGGAAATTAACCCTTCCCCTGTGATCGGAGTGCTGCCAGGCGGGACGGCTAATGACTTCTCCAGATCTTTGAATGTTCCTCAAAATATAAAAAAGCTGCTGAAGCGTTAATGAATGACAGCAAGCCTATAAATATAGATGTTGGACAGGCAAATGATCGGGTATTTACTAATTTTCTAGGGGTTGGGCTGGTATCAGATACCTCGGAAAGTGTTAATGAAAATATTAAAAATCTGTTTGGTAAAGCTGGTTATTACTTAAGTGCATTCCAGCATTTAACAGAGGGGAATACTTTTTCTTTCGTTTTAAAACATGGTGAAACAGTAGTTGAAGACGAAGCTGTGATGATACTGATTGCTAATGGAAAGTATCTTGGCGGACAGGAAATTCCAGGAGGATCGATAAGTCCTGCTGATGGTCTTCTTGATGTTTTTATTGTATACGAGGCAGGACTCCCGTTATTAAAGGATTTCCTAGTTGCAAAAAGAACCTTTGAATGGAACCAGGATAAATCACAGGTAGTACATTTTCAGGCTTCTTCGCTGCATTTAGATACCTCTGTCCCTCAAAAGGTAGACATGGACGGTGAAATTTATGCTGAGACACCGGTGGAAATCAACGTCGTATCAAAACAATTTTCTTTCTTAGTAGGAAACTCCCGAAGATAAAGAAATGAGCTTTAAGAAGGCTGTTGAGAAAGTTATCTCAGCAGTCTATTTGCGTAGGTATTATGCATTAAATGGTTGCTTGTCTTTTGAGGGAAATTGCGCCTTCAAGGACCTGTAGCAGTGCTTTTGACCAGACGCGGAGAGAAAGAGTTTCTTTAAAACAGATAAGCTGTCATGTATTGCTAGTCAAAGAAGTTTGTATAAAGAGGAATTTTGTTAGAAAAAGAAAATAAAAAAACATTTTAGGTGACAGCTTTCTACAGAATTACATATGGGACCCCTGTATAGTATGAAGTATCCAAGAGTATAGGAGTGCGTCAAAAGTTCTGATTTCTACCCAATGCTTAAATGTCTCGTTAATTTATACAGTTTGCGTTATGCAAGATTATCTGCTTGAAGAGGGTTCATATTTAGGAAGTAAGGATGGTGCATGAAAAATGAGCAAGAACCACCTGGAAAATCAAACACCTGATAGGAGAGAATGGTTAGAGCTGCTTGTGAAGGCAAGGGATAAAGGGTACACAGTAGAAGAAGTGAGGAAGTTTTTACACTTACACTCATCTCAGGTGGATGAGAAGAAGGTGATGATATAAGTCATAATCACCCTAAAAGATAAATCAGAAAAAATGTTTACGTAGGACTATGTTTCTCTGACTGATAAGGGATTTTAAAAACGAGAATGCAGATGTTACAGGATGTGCTGAAGAACAAGGCATCCCTGTTGAAAAGCAGGTGCGCAAAGTCACAGGTCTAAGGTGTTTACTAGGATGGCTGGGCTGCCTAAGCACTCAAATATTTCTTATATTTGAGGTGGTGCTAAAATGAATAGTAAAGCTAATACAAAAATTGACAAAGAATGGGTATTTTTGATTCAGGAAGCATTATCTCAAGGATTGACGCCTGAAGAAATCAGAGCATTTTTCCGACGTAAATCCTGCAATAATAAACTGCATTAAGAATGACATGCTTTAACATACTGATAAATAAGGCCTGAGTCCGGGGGTGCCGGACCCAGGCCTAATTCTAATTGTTTTCAGTGTATTGAAACCTAAAAAAGACTGTTTTCAAAAGGGTTACTTTTGAAAACAGCCCCAGGTCAAAAAGAGTCTTTCAGGACAGGAACTCTGAAACCTGGGTTTCAGTAGCTTCGTGACTTAAAAAATGAATCATTATCCTTTATCTTTTTCATTGCTCCATGCTTTGTATTTCACAAAATCCTGAAACTGCTTAAACTCTTCTTTTGTAATTCCTGACTTAATGGCTTGCTGCAGAAGCTGAAGCCATTCTTCGTCCAGGTGTTCCCCGCTATGTTCGTTGTATAGCTCTTGTTCATTTATCAATTCTTCAATAGAGAGGTCTAATACACTGGAAAGCTTTTTAAGAACATCAATAGAAGGATTCTTCTTCAGGTCTCTTTCTATATAGCTTAAATAGGATTTAGAAACCTTCGTACGGTTTGCCAATTCAGAAAGGGTTAATCCCTTTTCTTTTCTTCTGACCTTAATCTTTTCACCTATCATCTTCCCCCCTCCAGTTAGGGTGTTATTTGTTCATTATATAAAACAATTTCCGTTTTGGGAAAAAAGTAAACCAGAGAAAATTAAAAGAAATATAATATATAAAGAACATATTCGTTCATTATTAGGAACAAACGAACTAATTTAACGTTTTTCACGTTTTCTAATTTATAGAACAAATTTCCTTATAGCGAACAAAATATATAAATAGAAAGTAAAATATAAACCTCGATAAAGGAATGCTTGAAAGTATCTATAGAAAATAAGGAAGGTACTGTCTTTCTTTAAAAGGCTTAATGTATTGGCTGGATCTATGCGGGATTTATTATACCATCTGTACCGATGCAGCAATCTGCATGACTTTCCTATATGGACGAACGAGGCTCAATACTTAAAAAAAGGATCTAGTAAGAGTCTGCCCGGCAGACAGGCTATTTTATACAAAAAAACAAATTCGTGTTCACACAGTGAATCAAAAGCAGAAAGAAAAGGACAATTAATTGTGACAAGAAAGGATATATTAAAATTAGTGGACAAGCTTGCTGTAAAAGGATAAGTGCTGCACAGGCGGGAAGGGATGGATATTATGAATATCCTCAAAATGGTACTGCTTTAGTGAAAATTCGCGGTCATTATTATATTCCAGTAAATAGATCTTTGTGTTTCCCAGACTGCAGAGAATACCAGAAGTGCCTCGGCCGTTTTTTAAAGCAATCCCTACAGGTTCACCAATTAAATATTGAGCTTTTTTGTACCACTTCATTTCTTTTCACCTCTTATTGTTATCGTATGACATTTGATCAGTAAGGAGCGCCTATTCTTTAAAAATTGTTTTTCCGCCCTGTCTTGACAAAAAAAGAATTTCCTATTATGTTTAACGTTGTGCTTCAACGCATAAAAGCGTTCAAGCAGTGATAATGGAGGTAAATATGGAAAATCAAAAACAATTGCCAGCAGTTACAAGAATAGAAGCATTATTGGTCATTTTAGTTATTCTATCACTTATAGGAACGGCTCTTATCGTATTTGAGGCGCCTCCACATGTCCCTATTTTTACAGCGTTTATATTTTTGGTAGTATATGCTTTTATAAAGAAAGCACCCTGGAAAAAGGTAGAGGAAGGGATTGTGGAAGGGGTATCATCTGGAATTATTCCTATGTTAATCTTTATGTTTATTGGCGTGCTTATCAGTATTTGGATGAGTTCGGGCACTATACCTACGTTGATTCACTATAGCTTCCAAGTTGTCTCTGTGAGCTATTTTCTTCCCAGCGTATTTATTGTTACAGCCATAGTGGGAGCATGCGTGGGAAGCTCCTTTACGACAGCTTCAACGATTGGTGTTTCCTTCATGGCGTTGGGAAGCCTCCTTGGCTTTGATCTCGCATGGTGGCCGGTGCTGTAGTTTCTGGCGCTTTAGTAGGAGATAAAATGTCTCCGCTCTCAGATACGACAAATCTTGCTGCATCTGTAACAAGGGTAGATTTGTTTGAACATATTAGACATATGATCTGGACTGCAGTTCCTGCTTTTGGTGTCAGCCTGTTGTTGTTTATATTAATTGGGAGAACCGAAGCAGAGATAGAAACTGCAGGTGTCAATGAACTTATGGCTGAACTAACAGAGGTTTCCCTTATTAGCCCAATAGCTTTACTCCCTGCAGTAGTTATTGTTCTTCTGGCTATAAAGAGAACTCCAGCTTTGCCGACAATGTTAGCAGGGATAGCAGCTGCCTTTCTTATTGCTTTAATCATGCAGCCGCAATATACGATCGAAAACTATATTTCATTCATTCAGGACGGTTACACAGCCGAATCAGGTAATGAACAAATTGATGCATTGCTCACAAGAGGCGGTATTCAAGACATGATGTGGCCCCTTTCACTATTAGTATTAACATTAAGTATGGGTGGCTTATTAAATAAACTCGGTATCATTGAAAAGCTTCTTGAAACCATTCGTGCTTTAGTGGCCTCAACCGGGCGTCTTGTATTATCCACCGTGGTTACAGGAATGGGGATTAATATAACTCTTGGGGAGCAATACATGTCAGTCATTTTGACTGGGAAAGCTTATGAAAAACAGTATGAAGAACTTGGTTTAAAGAGAAAAAATCTCTCAAGAGCACTAGAAAACGGAGGAACTGTCATAAATGCTTTAATTCCTTATGGAGTTAGTGGTGTGTTTATGGCAAGTGTCCTTGAGGTGGATGTACTGAGTTATTTACCATACGCGTTTTTTTGTTTGCTTTGCCCTATTATTGCCGTCATATATGGTTTTACCGGTATAACTATGGAAAAAACGGAAGAAAAGTAATAAAGCAAAGGCTCCTGGGATATAACAGGAGCCTTTTATTATCAGCAAATGAAATATTATTTGGTTGTTTAAAAAAGATTTCTCACAAGTGAATAGAGTATTTTCTTCAGCAATCAGCAATTTTTAACCGTGAGGATGCCAATAAAAAGAAAAGTAAAGGATAAATACAGGATATTTCATTTTTTATCTCTGTTAGTTATATACTTACGATAAAGAATATAGAAAAAGGAGGGAACAAGATGCTAATAACAATGGAAGATGAACTTATTTATATTTATTTTCAAGGAAAAGCTTCAAAAGACCTCCCTATTGGTACTTATCCAGATGTAAATGGCTACCTCCTTTATTCGGATGACAATAAATGGTTGGGATATCGGCTCATGAGAACCGTTAGAGACCATGAGTCCATTACTCTTCCAAAGATAAAAAAAATCGACTATCCACTTTTCAGCGGAAGTGTGGAAGATGCAGACCGGTATGTAGAATTGAAATTCGATAAGGACACCCCAATAAAGGAAATGCATGAACAAGAATGCCTTGTTGACTTTAATGAATACGGGATATTCGGTATAGAAATTATTAGAAGACCAGAGAATCCCAGGGAAAGATGAATTAGTCAAGTATTTTATTGAACCTTAAAAGAGACAGAACTCAAGCCAATGGAATAACAAGAAGAATATTTTAGAAAGTGAGGAAAAAAAGAATAGTACGATGGTCTTTTATCAACTATAATAATGAAGGGCAAAAGTATTAGGTAAGGGAGAGAAGTGCTTTGTTTCAACGCATTCTTGTAGGTTTTCTTTTCGCGCTTGTGGCAGTCTTTGTTGTTATTTATGTAAATGATTCACCTGATTCTTATTCTATAGACGGTGGTACAAAGATAGAGACATTCGAACTAACTGAATAATCCTGTAACTCAAAGCCTTGCTTATCTGGAGACCTGGATATCAAGGCTATTTTATTATGTTTAGCTTTTTCTATGAATATACTATGAAGAAGGAAATAAAGGGAATGATCAAATGGCTATATAAATAAAGTTTTAAATGATAAAATATGGGGGTTGAGGAATAAAAAACCTACCATTAAAAGGCAGGGATAGTATATGGATATAGTTACAATTTTATTAGGGATTCTCTATTTATTAAATATTATCTTTGCAGCTGTGGTTATCTTCATAGAAAGAAGAGATGCTGGGGCCACTTGGGCCTGGGTACTGATTCTTTTCTTTGTCCCAGTGGCGGGATTTATTTTGTACCTTATCTTCGGCCAGAACTTAAGCCGAAAAAGATTGTTTGACTGGGGTGATATTAAGAAAATAGGGATAGAGGACCTAATTAATAATCAAACAGCTAACATCCGAAATCCTGATTTCTTCTTTAAAGAATCATACGTTAATGATTATCGAAACCTTATCTACATGCATTTGATAAATAATGATGCTGTCTTAACAGAAGGGAACAGCGTTGATATTTTTTTGGATGGAGAAGAAAAGTTCGCTTCTCTTTTAAAAGATATTGAACAGGCAAAAGACCACATTCATCTTCAATATTATATCTTTCGTAATGATGGACTGGGAGGACAGATCATCGATGCCCTTGCAAAAAGGCAGAAGAAGGGGTAAAGGTACGCGTTTTATATGATGACATGGGATCTAGGCTCCTTACGAAAAAGATTTTAAAGCGATGACACAAGCTGGTGGGGAAGTGGGGATTTTCTTTCCGTCGCGTATCCCGTTTATTAACCTTCGCTTAAACTATAGAAATCACCGAAAGCTTGTTATTATTGATGGGGAAATTGGTTATGTCGGAGGGTTTAACGTTGGGGATGAATATTTAGGGCTAAGTAAGAAATTTGGTTATTGGCGTGATACTCACTTGAAGCTCAAAGGTGAGGCTGTAAATGCGATTCAAACCAGGTTCATTCTGGATTGGAACCAGGCATCCAAGAGTGCTTCAATTAATTATCAAGATCGGTATTTCCCCCCAAAAAAACAGCAGGGGATGTAGCTGCCCAAATTGTTTCTAGCGGACCGGATTCTGAATGGGAGCAAATAAAAAATGGGTACATTAAAATGATTCATTCCGCCCGCAAATCTATATATATTCAGACACCGTATTTCATCCCCGATGCAAGCTTACTTGACACGTTAAGAATCGCTGCACTATCTGGAAAAGATGTATCTATTATGATTCCAAATAAACCTGATCACCCATTTGTATATTGGGCTACATACTCCTATATATTTGAGATGCTTAAAGCTGGGGCCAGGGTTTTTATTTATGAAAAAGGATTTATTCATGCGAAAACACTTGTTGTGGATGGAAAGGTAAGCTCTGTTGGCACGGCAAATATAGACGTGCGAAGTTTTCGGCTTAATTTTGAAGTAAATGCTTTTTTATACAATGCTCAAACGTCAAAAGAACTTGCCTTAGCCTTTGAAAATGACATTAAAGACTCCAGGGAATTAACAAAGGAACTCTATGCTAAAAGATCAGTCTGGATTAAGTTTAAAGAGTCCATCGCAAGACTGCTTTCACCCATACTATAGACTTGTATTAAATAAGAGCAGTCAGTTTATGATTTAGGTCAGTCAGCTCTTGTTCAATTTCAGTGAGCTGGCTTTCGGCCTTTTCCACACCACGCCCTACGGATTCCAACTTTTCAATATCTCCTTGTACCCTTATGTAATCTACCTTCAACATTTGAATTCTGTCTTCAATTTCTTTTCTACTCATATAACTTTCCCTCCCTATAATATTTGTTATACACTTTGAAGTTATCATAGGAGGATAGATTCACAATAAAAGATTGAACGATTGCAAGGTAAAAAAAGAGAGATTATTTCCCGAGAAATATGTCAAAAGACCACAAAGGATGAAGCTTATTTTAAAAGACATGGCCTTTTGACTTCAAATCGGTAATGATTTTTTTTAATGAGCTGTTATTTGTTTCGAAAAAATGAGAAAAGGGGCACCCTTGTCTCTTTATTCTTTGTATGACTTTCTCCATGGTAAAGTTTTCTGCATCAAGTCCTTCTTCAACTTCCTCCCAAAAAAGTGGAGCAGCCACAAGAGCTGATTGATTGCCTCTGAGAGAGTACGGAGCAATAATGGTTTTCCCTTTGCGATGTTGAATATAATCAACATAAAGCTTGTTACCCCTATTCTTTTTTAAGCGCTCTACGGTAAATAATTCTGGGGACTGTTTAACAAGGAATGCGGCGATAAACGAATTGAACTGTTCAGTGTCTTCCCAGGTGAAAGTTTCCTTTTCTAAAGGAAGATATACTTGAAGACCTTTATTTCCTGAAAACTTCACAAAGCTTGTGAGCTGAAGGCTATCAAAGATTCTTTTTAACTCTTTCGCTGCTTTTACTGCCAGGGAAAAGAATTCCCGGGAGGGAGGATCCAGGTCAAAAACGATTTCACTCACAAAATCTGAGTCAACTGTTTGAAAAGGCACATGATACTCGATAGCGAGCTGATTGCTTAACCATAACAATGTTTCTGCAGAGTTACAGACAATAAAAGAAGTTCCTTCATGATTAGATGTTTGTACGTATTCAGGAGCATAATCAGGGCATTGTTTTTGATAAAAACTTTCGCCATACATTCCATGGGGGTAACGAATCACTGTAAGAAGCCTCTTCTTTAAATAGGGAAGCAGTAAAGGAGCTATCGCTCTCATGAAACGAAGGTAATCTAATTTCAGGATGGGTGGAGAGCTCCACAAGGGCTTGTCTATGTTGGTAACTGGGACGTTTTGAGGAAGCTGGAGCTCATCTAACAGCATTTGTTCATACGTACACTCTTCAGGCTCTGAATCCAGTAAAAACGATTGAAATATGGTTCTCTTAGTTCCTGTTCTCCTCGCTCTAAGTAGTTAACTTCTACACAAATAGAGGGAGAAATAGCATACATATTTTTATTTTGAAGGAGACCGTTTTTTTTAATAATCTGGTTTAGAATCTCTTTTTCCTTCTTTCCTAACCCGTGAAGAAAAGCACCAGCTTTATACACTTCTTCTCCCTTGAAAACACCGATATCGTAGTACTGATTTTCTGAATTGTATCCTGTAATAAAGCATTTAACCAGACGCCAATTTTTCCATTTCACCCAGTTGTTTGAACGATTCTTCTCCCACCTGCTTTTTTTGTTTTTTACTACAATTCCTTCGCCTTGACATTCAAGTACCTGGTGCAGAGCTTCTTTGCGGCTATGAGATGGTATGGACTGGAGAAGCTTGGTAAAGGTCATAGTAGGCATATCGGAAAATCTTCTTCTTTAAAAAAATCTTCCAGCTTCTTTTTTCTTTTTTCATAAGAAGAATCGGTAATCGAAGAGCCTCGATAAATTAATAAGTCAAAAGCCAGAAAGCAAACCGGCCGTTGTAGTACTGCTTTTGAATAGATTTCTCTGATCTCATTCTTCCTCTTTTTTGGACTTCAGAAAAAAAAGATTTCCCATCGTTTCCAAGAACGGCAATTTCTCCATCTAACAAAAAAGGAGAGTGGGATTTTAAAGTTTTGTCATTAGCTGACAAAAAATCAATGATCTCTGGAAATAATTTAGATAAATCTTTACCGGTTCTGCTTATGAAAGAATACTGCTTATGTGAGGACCATTGTAACTGAGCTCGAAAGCCGTCATACTTCACTTCGTAAGCCCATTGGGAGTTCTCTGGCAGGTCATTGTGAAGCACAGGAAGCATTATCTTCATTACAAACCACCTTCAAGGATAAAGTAACTGAACCATCATGATGGATGAGTTTATGTTATTTATTATGGATTAATGAATGGATTGGTATCCTTCTGGTGCAAAATAACACAAAAAAGAAGGAGGCATATTCGTGCATACAATCTGGAAGGGAAGTATAAGCTTTGGACTGGTTAACATACCAATCAAACTTCATGCAGCAACAGAAAATAAAGACATTTCATTAAGAACTCTTCATAAAAAATGTCATACACCCATCAAATATGAAAAGGTCTGTCCAGTGTGTGAAGAAGAAGTCAATACGGAAGAGGTAGTGAAAGGGTATGAAATTACAGATGGGAAATTTGTTGTGTTTGAGGAAAAAGAGCTTAAAGAAATAAGAAAGCCAAATGAAGAAAAAGCAGTAGAAATTGTGGATTTTATAAACATAGATGAGATCGATCCCGTCTATTTTAATAGAAGTTATTTTATGTCACCAAATGATGGAGGCGCTAAAGCATACTCTTTATTAAGGAAATCCCTCAAGGATCCGGCCGTGTAGGCCTGGCCAAAATTATCATACGTTCTAAAGAGCAAATGGCTGTCATCCGCGAGTACAACAATACTCTTTTAATGGAAACGATACATTTTCCCGATGAAGTCAGAAATGCAGAAGAAGTTCCTAACATTCCAGCCGAGGATAATATAACGAAAAAAAGAGTTGGATACAGCAAGTTTACTAATCGACCAGCTTACAACCACATTTGAGCCTGGTAAATATGAGGACGATTACCGGAAGAAACTTCAAGAATTAATTGAAGCAAAAAAAGCCGGAAAAGATGTAGTCACTCGAACAGAAAAAGAAGAACCTTCTAACGTTACGGACTTAATGGAAGCTCTCCAAAGATCCGTAGATAAGAATAAGGAAAGTAAAACCAAAAAGAAATCTGGAAAAGAAAAAAGTCTGCACCTAGCAAGAAAGCTCAATAGAAGAGGCCTGTATAGTCAGGGAACAGGATCTAACATCTAAAGCGGAATAACTGATTTTTCCGTTTTAGATTTAGTCAATAAAAGAAAGCCCTTTCATATCCTGTGAAGGTGTTGTAATATGTTACTAACACATGTTGAATAATGAAACAGGGTGAAAGAAATGGAAAAAATCCTAGTCATAGCTCCCTACTCGGGGTTAGCCGATGTATTTAACGAAGTTAAGCAAGACCATAACAAAAACATTGATATTCAAATTGGTAATCTAGAGGATGGGGTAGAGTTAGCAAAAGCAGCCGAATCAAATGGATACAATATTATTATTAGCAGGGGAGCAACAGCAAAAATGATTCGTGAAAACTGCTCCTTACCTGTAATCAACATAAATATTACAGGATATGACATTTTGAGAACAGTGGCTCTAATGAAAGGGTATCAGGGGAAAATCGGAATCATGAGTTATTTTAATGTAATTCATGGTGCCGATTCAATAAGTAAATTGCTAGATATTGACCTGACATTTTTACCTATCAATACACAAAGTGATATAAAAAAGAGCTTGATAAAGCTTGGAAGGATGGCGTGCAAGTTATTATTGGTGATGTAATATCAACCACTGAAGCGGAAAAGATGGGACTTCACGGCGTTTTGATTAATAGTGGAAAGAGGCATGTATAGAAGCTATAGAAGAGGCTGAGGAAGTATTTTATTATCAAAGATTAGAAGTTAGGAAGCTGTTAACTCTTGTGAGTAACATAGAGGAAGGTGTTTTCTAACGAGTAGATCAGGAGAATGCATACAAGCAAACTCTAAAGCATGTACTCTTTTGGAGTGGAGCCAGACACTCTTCTACACAAGAATATAAATAAGGTATCCTCCTTTCTGGATATTAGCCAGACATCACTACAGCAAAAGACGGAGGAATTAGAAATACCATACAATGGAAGGGCGATACATGTACGAAAAGTACCAGTTGTAGAGAAGTCAGTGGTCATTGCTGTCTTTGTGTTCGTAAAACCCTCACCTGCTGCTCTTGGAATACAAAGAAAAAGAGGAAGAGTAGTTAATTATAGCCAACCTTACACTCACTTTAATCATGTCGTTGCTAACTCTGAAAAATGAGTCATGTAATTAGCTCCGCGAAAAAATTAAGCAAATCAAACCTGCCACTTCTTATTTATGGAGAACACGGCAGTGGGAAAACAGTGTTAGCGCAAGCCATCCATAATGAAAGCTCTAGGACAGGAGGATTTGTTACGGTATCTTGTCGGGATTCCAATGCTGAGGAACTAGATGAAATTTTATTTGGCAGGGACAAGGGTGCTTATCCTCGTTCAGGAGCGGTAGAGAGAGCAAAAGGTGGCACTTTATTTATTAAAGAAATTGGTTCTATGCCAAGCAGTCTCCAATCGAAGTTCCTAACACATGCAGGAAAAGAATTAGTATATAACTCTTCTAATGAAAGTTTCCGGATAATAGTGTCCAACACTATCCCCTTAGATATTTTAGTAAATGAAGGACTATTAAATGAAAATTTGTATAGATCTTTGAAATCTTTTAGTATAACTGTGCCCTCATTAAGAGAGAGAGAAGAAGATATAAATGATTTAATTCGCTGGTTCATTGCGTCTTCCAATAAGAAGTTAGGCAAACAAATTGTAGGATTAAGTAATGAAGTGAAGACTTTTTTGCTAGAGTACGATTGGCCTGGTAACGTAACGCAATTAAAAAACATTATTTATCAAATGTGTTTGGTTAGTAACGGTCCATTTATCGAGAACACAGACGTTAAAGATATCCTGCAACAATTGGATCACAAGGAGACAAAAGTGAAAAGTTCAACAAATTCAGCAGTAAACATAACTGGTAAAACGTTAGAAGAGATTGAAAAGGAAGCTATCCTATTGGTTATGAAACTTGAAAATTTTAACCAATCTAGAGTGGCAAAAAAGCTAGGAGTGAATAGGACTACTTTATGGAGGAAATTAAAAGAAATGGACATAAAGAACCAAAGTGTTTAAAAATGAAACAATTTAAAAAATAAATACTATTGAAATATTAAACATGTAAGCGTTATAATTTAGATATTCACTCAACAATCAATACCATGTTCCTAGAAAGGAGGAGCGACTTATTGAGAGTATCACAGTACTAGCAGATGATTTAACAGGAGCAAATGATACAGGGTTGCAATTCTTTGAACAAGGGTTTTCAACCAGAGTGGTAGTTAATTCGGAAAGAGCTACTCTTAAAGAGAACTGGGTAAACGTTTTAAATTTAGAGACCCGTTCGAAAAGTGAGGAAGAGGCAAGAAAATGTTTTGAGCAATTCTCAACGAAACTAATAGACTCGGAATCTATCGTTTATAAAAAAGTAGATTCTACTTTCAGGGGACATATTGGAGTAGAAATAGATGCTTTAATTGAAAAAGGAAAGTTTGACTTAGCTATTATAGCTCCATCGTACCCCATTAATGGAAGGGTTATTAGGTCGGGAGTACAGTACGTAAAAGAAGTGCCTCTGCATGAAACCCAGTTTGCAAAAGATAAACAATTTCCTATAGAACCTCATCGGTTGAGAAGTTATTAGAAAGTCAATCTAAACATTTAACTCGTCATGTTGGATTTGAAAGCGGTTTCTCTGTAGATGAAATACAAGAAGAGATTTATCAAGCGAAAAGAGACGGAGTAAAATTACTATCTTTTGATACAAGGGAGCAAAAAGACCTTGATTGCATTGCTGCTGCTAGTCTTGCTGTCCAAGAGAGATTTTTTTGGGTTGGATCAGCTGGCTTGGCTAATTCGTTAGCAAGGGTC
Organism: Thalassobacillus sp. C254; assembly: GCF_001310615.1. NCBI lineage: Bacteria > Bacillati > Bacillota > Bacilli > Caryophanales > Bacillaceae > Thalassobacillus > Thalassobacillus sp. C254. The sequence goes on from NZ_BAXQ01000023.1 coordinate 47,596, forward strand.
TTAAAAAGCAAATTAAATCTCCTTAATCCTTCATCGCAAGATAATAAGGACCTTGCTCGTGATGATAGTAGGTTCTTAGGGATTGTTGGAAGCCAAAATGAAGCAAGTAACTTACAAGTGAATTACGCAGAAAGAAACGGGACCTCTATCACAACTCTAGACCCTCTAAGTTTGACAAAGCTAGGGTTGAAAGAGGTAGAACCTTGTTCCTTGCATGAGTTAGAACAAATTAAAGACATATCGGTATTTTCTGTCCAAACTCAAAGCAGTAATTCAGAAGAGTGGGCAAAATATTTAAGCAAATACTCATATATTGGAAATCTTATTGCGAAAGGGCTTGGAACGCTAGGAAGTTATTTATTATCAAAACATAAAATTAACGGTATTTTTCTAACTGGCGGAGACATAGCTTATCAAACATGTTGTTCTGCAAATATAGATACATTAAATATTGTAGGTCGTCTAGATGAGGGCATCCCAATATGCATAGTTCCAAAAGGAGCATATAAAGGGATGATCGTTGTCACTAAGGCCGGAGGTTTTGGTAAAGAAGATTCATTATTAAAAGCTATTAATATTATAAACAACCAAGGAGGATTAGTACGATGAAAAAAAGATGGTTAGTAGGTAGTGCACTAGTACTGGGAGCTGTATCTCTTTCTGCATGTGGAGGGAATGGAGATGATGGAAACACAGAGGCAAGCGGAGACGGAAACGGAAACGGGGAAGAAACCTATACCCTTGCAATAGGGCACACTTTAGCCGATACTTCCCATTACCAAGAAGCCTTATTAGAGTTTCAGGATATGATAGAAGAGCGTAGTGATGGCAGAATTGAAGTAGAGTTATTTCCTGACAGTGCCCTTGGCGGCGAAAGAGATATGATAGAAAGCGTTCAACTTGGAAACCAAGAGATGGTATTGACTTCTACTGGCCTATGAGTGGATTTGCTGAAGAAGTTACAGTTGTTGACTTGCCATTCCTATTCCGTGATCATGATCACGCACATGGAGTTCTGGATGGGGAAATTGGACAAGAATTACTAGAAAAGCTTGAACCAACAGGGTTAATCGGACTTGCATGGTGGGAAAATGGTTTCCGTCATGTAACAAATAGCGATGGTCCAGTAGAAACACCTGAAGACCTAGCCGGCCTTTCGCTAAGAACAATGGAAAATGATATTCATATGGATGCTTTCCGGGCTATGGATGCTGACCCAACACCTATGGCTTTTGGTGAATTATTTACAGCACTCCAACAAGGAGTGGTTGACGGACAAGAAAATCCTATACCTGTAATTCAAACCTCTAGGTTTTATGAAGTTCAAGACTATTTGTCCCTTACAGGCCATGTATACAATCCATCAATTCTAGTTATCTCAGAAGAAGTCTACAACAGCATGCCTGAAGACTTACAAGAAATCCTCCGTGAAGTGGCTCAAGAGGGTGCTGAGTTAGAGAGAGAGATTGTTCAACGCATGGAAGAAGAGTACATTGAAAGCTTAAAAGATGAAGGTATGGAAGTTATTGAAGATGTTGACCTAGAGCCGTTTATTGATGCAGTACAACCAGTTTATGAGAAGTATAGTGACGTGTTTGGAGAAGACCTTATTGAGTCAATTCAAAATCACGAGTAAGGAAAAGGGAAGAAATTGTGGGGCGAGTGTTTCTTACTCGGCCCCCTTTTTGAAAGGTAGTGACTGAATGTGAGTATAATCGTTCGTGGTATTGATTATATAAATTGGGTAATTAAATACGTCATAGGAATTACACTAGGTTCTATGGCAGTAATTATTGCCTACCAGGTATTTTCTAGATACGTATTGGGAACCTCTCTTTCTTGGTCAGAAGAGCTTTTACGGTACCTGATGGTCTGGGTGGTTTTTTTAGGTGCAGCAGTAGCTTTAAGGGAAAAAAGCTTAATTGGGATAGAAATGTTTGTAGAACGATTTCCTGAAACAATACACAGAATTCTAAAAGTTTTTTCTTACATAGTTTGTATGGTGTTCTTTATTTTCATCATGTATAAAGGGATAAACGTTTTAGAATCTGTAAGCAATCAACGTTCTCCTGCAATGAGGATCTCAATGGTATGGCCCTATGCAGCAATGCCTATAGGAGCCTTCTTTATGCTTTTAAATAGTGTTGCAGTACTTATTGAGATGTTTAGAAAGGAATGAGTTAATTGGTCACAATCCTAGTTATTACACTCATCCTGTTGTTCATGTTTAGTGTTCCCATTGCATTTGCATTAGGGATATCATCAACAGTGGCTATATGGTTATCGGGAACTATGCCACTAGAGAGTATTGTGCAAAGGATGTTTAATGCGTTAGACCTTTTTCCATTACTGGCCATACCGTTTTTTATACTTGCGGGAAGCTTAATGGAAACAGGAGGTATTTCACGACGTTTGATTAATTTTGCTAATGTGATTGTTGGTGAAATGAAGGGTGGCTTAGCCGCAGTTGTCGTTGTCACCTCAATGTTCTTTGCAGCTATTTCTGGTTCAAGTCCAGCAACAGTTGCCGCGATTGGTTCTATTTTGATTCCAGCCATGATTGCAAAAGGGTATCACAAGGATTTTGCTGCTTCTGTCCAGGCTGTTTCTGGTGGAATTGGGGTTATTATTCCGCCAAGTATCCCTCTGATTTTATATGGGGTAACAGCTCAGGTTTCAATTGGTAGTTTGTTTCTGGCAGGTATCCTTCCTGGAGTAATGTTAGGCATTTTATTGCTTATTACTGTTTATATCATTTCTAAAATGAGAGATTACAAAGGCGGGGAAAGTTCAAATTGGAAAGAAAAAGGCGTTGCTTTTAAGGACGCATTATTAGCATTAATGATGCCGGTTATTATTCTTGGTGGTATCTATGGGGGGATCTTTACTCCAACAGAAGCTGCGGGTGTAGCTGTAGTGTATGCATTTATTGTAGGATTCTTTGTGTATAGAGAAATTACTGTAAAAAATCTTATGAATATTTTCATAAAGTCCTCTATTACAACGGCTATTATCATGATTATTATTGCAAATGCCGGTGTATTTGCCTATATACTAACTAGGCAGCGAGTGCCTCAAACAATCGCAGAACAATTCACACAATTCACAGAAAGTCCGCTTGTCTTTCTATTGATTGTAAATGTGTTCTTGCTTATTGTGGGGATGGTGTTTGAAACTTCAGCCGCAATTATTATTTTGGCTCCAATCTTAGTGCCTGTAGCTATGACTATGGGAATTGATCCGGTTCATTTTGGTATTATTATGGTTGTAAACTTGGCTGTAGGAATGGTTACACCACCAGTAGGTGTCAACCTATTTGTAGCAGCCCAAATAGCAAATACTACCTTAGAGCGAATAGCTTGGGCGGTCATTCCTTTCTTGATTGTACTCATAATAAATGTGCTGATCATCAGCTATATACCTGAAATTTCAACTTTCTTGCCTTCAATCTCAAATTAGGAGGAATTTATTATGACTTCTTATCCCAAAGTTGCTAAGATACGTCAATCTTTTGATCGACCACAAGTCACGGCCATTGAGCAGTTGGTTTCTGAGGAATTAGACAAAGAAGACATTAAATGCCAAATTAAACCGGGTGCAAGTATTGCTATTACAGCTGGAAGCAGAGGAATTGCAAATATTGCATTAATCATTAAAGAAGTGATCAGGCAGTTAAAAGAAAAGGGAGCAAACCCATTTATTGTCCCAGCCATGGGAAGTCACGGCGGAGCCACAGCTGAAGGACAGGTTAAAGTGCTTAATAGTTTAGGTATTACGGAAGAATATAGCGGAGCCCCTATCAAATCTTCTATGCAAACAGTGCAAATAGGCACAACTGAAGAAGACCTTCCCGTTTATATGGATAAAAATGCTTATGAAGCTGATGGAGTAATTGTTATGGGAAGAATAAAGCCCCATACGGATTTTCGTGCAACCATTGAAAGCGGAATTTGCAAGATGGCTTCCATAGGACTGGGGAAACATGATCAGGCTTTAGCTTTGCATACATTAGGCATTCACGGAATTAGGGATGTGATGCCTAAGGCTGCAAAAGTGATTTTTGATTCCGGGAAAGTATTATTTGGGATTGGAATTGTCGAAAACGCTTATGATGAGACAGCGATTATTGAGGCGATACCTACTAAGAATATTTTTGAAAGAGAAGCTGAACTATTACAGCAAGCTAGCCAGTTTATGCCTTCCCTCCCTGTGAAAAATTGTGACATCCTTTTTGTCGATGAAATTGGAAAAAATTTCAGCGGAACGGGGATGGATACAAACATTATAGGAGGATTAGAATTAGTGGAGTGCGAGAACCTGAAAATCCCCAAATTAAATATATTATTGTTGGTGATGTGAGTGCTCCTTCTCATGGTAATGCCTTAGGCATTGGGTTAGCAGACCTTACGACTGAACGTTTACTTAATAAAATTAACTTTCAGGCAATGAATGAAAATGTTATTACGAGCACCTTTTTGGCACGTGCTTCTATTCCGATTGTTTTAAAGAATGATAAAGGGGCATTAGAAGCAGCAATGCGTGGTAATTGGGGAGTTGATGGCCAGGACACACGTTTTGTGAGAATACCAAATACTCTTGAAATTTCTACGTTATATGTTTCAGAAACGGTATTTGAAGAGATAAAAGACGATAACTCTATTGAAGTCCTAGAACCTCCCCGGGATATAATTTTTGATGATAAGGGTAACTTCCCTAACTTTTAAATATTTTTATTAAATGGAAGGTGATTAGAATGAGTGAAAAAGTAGTACATTATCCCCACTATATTGGTGAAGAGAAACTTACGAACAATGAAGTTATTAATGTTGAGGACAAATTTGAAAATACCCCTTTAGCCACGATTTCAAGAGGGTCAAAGACGGAAATTGATAAAGCTGTAAAAGTTGCAAAAGAAAACGTTTGAAACCGTTAAACTAACTCCTACAGAAAGAGCTGATCTTTTAGTAGCTGCTGCTCAAAAGTTTAAAGCGCGTAAGGAGGAACTTGCTGAAACGATTGCTCGTGAGGTTGGAAAAGTAATTAACGATGCCCGGGGTGAGGTAGATAGAGGCATTCAAACCTTTCTGGCAGCAGCAGAGGAAGGGAAAAGAATTACCGGTCACACTGTTCCAGTAGAAGGGCAGAGTGGAAATGAAAATAGAATGGCTTTTACAATTCGTCAGCCTGTAGGCGTAGTAGCGGCCATTACTCCTTTTAATTTTCCTTTTAATTTAACTGCTCATAAGCTTGCCCCTGCTTTAGCTGCAGGAAACACTATTGTATTAAAGCCTGCTGAAAAAACACCACTTAGTGCTATTAAGATGGTTGAAATATTGAGAGAAGTAGGCTTTCCGGCGGGATATTTAAATGTAGTAAATGGTTATGGTCATGAAGCTGGACAGCATTTATTAAAGCATCCAGATGTAAACATGTACACCTTTACTGGAAGTCCAGATATTGGTCGTCTAATTAAAAGTGAAACTGGAATCAGGAAGGTAACATTAGAGCTAGGCAGTAATGCTCCTAATATCGTACATAAGGATGTAGAAAACCTCTCTGAAATTGCTCAATCATGTGTTCAAAAGGGTGTTATCCACAATGGCCAGGCTTGTATTTCTGTTCAAAGAGTTTACGTACAAGAGGAGGTTCTTGATGCATTTTTAGAGGAGGCAAAAAATGCAGCTGAATCCTTAGTGGTAGGCGATCCAATGAAGGATGAAACTCAAGTCGGGCCTATGATTGATAAAAAGTCTGCTGAAAGAATTGAAAGCTGGGTAAACGAAGCAGTAGAACAAGGTGCTACTGTGGTTTCAGGTGGGAAACGGGAAGGCTCTATCTATTATCCAACAGTATTGACAGACGTTAAACCTGAAATGAAAGTAGTATGTGACGAGGTATTTGCTCCAGTTATTGTAGTTGTTCCTTACAAAGACTTTAATGATGCTATAAAACAAGCTAATGATTCCCGGTACGGACTTCAAGTTGGTGTATTTACTTCCAATATCCACTTAGCAATGGAAGCAGCAAAAACTTTACAATTTGGTGGAGTAATTATAAATGACGTATCCACATTTAGAGCTGATGTCATGCCATATGGCGGTATAAAAGATAGTGGTGTTGGAAAAGAAGGGCCTAAATATGCCATCGAAGAAATGACTGATGAGAAAATTATTGTTTTAAATAACAGGTAGCGGAGGGATAGTATGAGGAATACATGGACAGTACACTCAACTGAAACGATGGTTTTTGGCAATGGAGCTATTCAGGAACTACCAAAGCTTTGCAGAAAATTTGATGCCAAGAACGTATTAATTGTGACTGACCAAGGCATTAGGAATGCGGGTTTAGTCGAGGTGATCTTAGACGTACTATCTGATTTTAATGTAGAAGTCTACGATAAAGCTGTGCCAGAACCACCAGTAGAAAGTGCCGTGGAATGTTTGGAAGAAGCCAAGAAACAAATGCAGGTCGATGTCATTATTGGTTTAGGCGGTGGAAGCAGCATTGATTTAGCAAAAGTTGTGGCGCTTTTATTAGAACACGGAGGCGAGCCTAAGGACTATTTTGGCGAAAACCAAGTGCCTGGAGCGATAGCCCCATTAATTGCTATTCCTACTACTGCAGGTACGGGGTCTGAAGTTACTTCAGTGACTGTCTTAACTGATAATGAAAATAAAATAAAAACTGGTATTTCCGATAACAACTTAAGGCCAAAAGCTGCTTTACTTGATCCTGAATTAACGCTGAAGTTGCCTGCTTATGTGACTGCATGTTCTGGAATAGATGCATTAAGTCATGCTGTGGAAGCTTATACAGCAAAAGAGTCACAGTACATTGACGCTGAAGGAGAGCTTTTATTTCAGGGTGCAAATCCTATGAGTGATTCGCTTGCACTGCAGGCTATCCGTTACATTGTTGAATACCTGCCATTAGCTGTTAACCAAGGGACTAATAAAGAGGCTCGTTATTATATGTTACTAGGAAGCCTACTTGCCGGCCAAGCATTTTCAAACGCTGGCACTGCGGCTGCGCATGCACTTGCATACCCTATTGGAGGAATCGTAAAGTCTCCCCATGGTGAACTAACGGGTTTATTACTGCCTCATGTATTGAAACACAATAAAGCGGTAATAACTGATAAACTAGCTTTTGCAGAAAGAATGGTAGATTCTACAAAAGCAGATCTTAATAAGGATGAGGCTGCTGATTCGTTTATTTCACGTATCGAACAGTTATTAGTTGATATTAATTTACCGGCTCGTCTATCTGAGATTGGTGTAAAAGATGAAGATATTGATACCATTGCTGAAAAAGCACTAAAAATAGAAAGACTGATCAGAAATAATCCTAGAGTACCAACAGTCGAAAGCTTTAAAACGTTACTAAAGAATGCATTGTAGAAAGAGAGGGTTCCTATGAGTAAGCCAGTAATTTGCATGACTATGGGAGATGCGGCAGGTGTCGGACCGGAAATCATTATGAAGGTCCTTACAGACTCGGAAGTTTACGAATGGTGTCATCCTCTTGTCGTGGGAGATGCTAAAATATTACAACGCGCTGGAGAAATAGTAGGTTCTAATATGCCTATAAATTCCATTCAATCTGTTAATGAGGCTCGATTTGAAGTAGGAAAGGTTGATTGTGTAGATTTAGATTTGCTACCAGAGGATCTTCCTTTTGGAGAAGTTTCTTCAAAGGCTGGTGACGCAGCTTATCGTTATATTGAAAAAGCGGTTGAACTAGCTAAGAATAAAGAAATAGACGTCATTTGTACTGCTCCTTTAAACAAGGAAGCTCTACAAAAAGGTGGTCACAAATATCCAGGACACACCGAGTTATTAGCTCATTTAACAGATACAAAGGAATTTGCAATGTTCCTTTCTTCACCTAAACTGAAGGTAATTCATGTAACCACCCATATTGGTTTGATAGATGCTGTTAAGAGTATAAAGCCTGAAAGGGTTTATAACGTTATAAAAATGGCAAATGATACCTTAGTCAAAGCTGGAATAAAGGAACCACGGATTGCTGTCTGTGGAATTAATCCACATGCAGGTGAAAATGGTTTATTCGGCTATGGTGAAGAAGAAGAGAAAGTACTCCCTGGAGTAAAGAAAGCACAAGAAGAAGGGATTAATGCTACAGACCCTCTTCCAGCTGACACTCTTTTTTTCCGTGCAGTTAGAGGAGACTTTGATGTGGTAGTAGCTATGTATCATGATCAGGACACGGCCCTATTAAGGTATTAGGTTTAGAATCTGGGGTTAATATTACTGTGGGACTGCCAATTTTAAGAACAAGTGTAGATCATGGAACGGCTTTTGATATTTCAGGGAAAGGCATTGCTGATGAGGCAAGCCTTAAAGAAGCTATTCGTCAAGGGGTAGAATTAGCACCAAAGAATATTCAATAGAGGAAAACGCGTATTACACCTAAAGTTAGACCGAACATAGCTACTCGTTTTTAGTAGCTGGTCTTCTTTAGGTTTTTTGTTTTCATTTACAGCCATGTCTTATAAAATACAACTCAATCAACAACAGACGTTTTGGTATTTTATTAATAATTACATTAATAAGTATTAAAAAGAATAGAAGGGCACAAATACAAAGAGTACAATGTTGTGAAAGTCATACTGGCCTTTAGTATAAGACTACCTTCAGGTTTCATCTTTATTGCGTAAGCCCCATAATCATTCAATTGCAGTCATAGTTAAGGTGCAGGACTTCCTTACCTCAGAGCAAGAGGACATTGTAATATCCTTACAAGTCTATAGAAGGAAATTTTCCTAAGCCAGGTCTCTTGTGCCAAAGGAGAGTAAAGAAAAAGGAGAGTAATACAGTGTTGATGTAAATACTGGAGAATTAGCAATATGTGGCATAAAAAGCAGTACTGCACATATAAAAAAAGCTTTCTCTTTTGCAGAGTTAGAAAGAGATAGTGTTGCTGCTGATTTCCTGGCTCATAGAATAAAAGTCATCCAGGGAGAAGATAGGAAGGCAGCTGCAGCGAACACCATCACATATATAGCGCTTGCCACCGCTGGTCTTTATTATTTTTCATTAAAGAATAAAGTCTTTCCCTCGTTTATCTGGGAGATTCTATGATTGGAGAAAGCATGGAAAGGCCGTTAACATTATCTGTTTTTCTACAAGACTTAGAGTTTTCCAGGGTGGAAATAACGGAAGAAGTAAGTCTCAGTATTGCAGGAAAGTTATTTCACAGCCAGCAAAGAGTATTACACACACTTTCTGCACTAAGCAGCCTTCCATTTAATCAATGCTGGGCGTTATATGATCATGGGTTCTTAAGTGCTTCTTCTCTTTTTCGGTTAACTCTACACGAACGAGCAAGAGTAGAAGAAGGGAGACTTGCATTAAAACGTCTGCCGCCTGAAATCTTTGGATCTGTGCGTAATCCATTTGATGTTAAACGCAGATATGTAGACAGCTGGTGGAAACCGGTCGAAAAACTCCCTTTAAAGGCTACCTGCTGTTTAATGTACAAAACAGGCAGACGTAAAGAGTATTGTTATACCTGTCCTAAACTCACGAAACAAGAGAGAGAGAAGGCTGCATCATCCTTTCAACAGCAATACGGTGTCCGAAAGCCTTGGTAGTAAAAGATCCCCGGATTTATCCTGAAACAGGATACCCGGGGATCTTCTTATATTATTAGTCAATGACAGTTACTTGTACATTTTGGCGACCAAAGTTAACGGCATCTCCACGATCTTGCATGTATAGGTCGATGCGGTTTCCTTGGATGTTCCCGCCAGTATCTCCGGCAACAGCTTCGCCGTAACCTTCTACATATACAGTAGAACCAAGTGGAATAACATTAGGGTCAACTGCGACTACACTTTGATTCGGATTAGCATTAAGATCAATACCAGTAGCTGTTACACCAGTGCATCCTGCACAGTTAGCAGTATATGCAGTAGCTTCCATAGTCATAGTTTGTCCTTCAGCTTCGCTTACGTCAGCTGTGTCTTCTTCAACTGGAGTTTCAGCTGCAGGCTCCTCTGTTGCAGTTGGAGTTTCTTCTGCAGGCTCTTCAGCTGGAGCTTCTTCTTCAGCCGGAACTTCTTCTGCAGGCTCTTCAGCTGGAGCTTCTTCTTCAGCCGGAACTTC
>NZ_BAXQ01000024.1:0-57049 GCF_001310615.1 Thalassobacillus sp. C254
TGAAGATGCAATAGAAGAAGATGAAGATGCAATAGAAGAAGATGAAGATGCAATAGAAGAAGATGAGGACGCAGTAGAAGAGAATGAAGAAGGAGTAGAAGAAGAGGATAATCTAGAGACAGAGACTGACATTGAAGCAGAGCAAGCTGTGCAAATCAATGACACGGACGAAGTGACCGTTAACTATCAAGCTTCTGCAGATGCAGACGTTGAAGGTACTGAATAAAAGCAAGGTAATAGCATGTTAGACAAGAAGAAGGAAGCTCAAAATAAGGAGCTTTCTTCTTTTTATTCACTATATTGAAAATGTCTCTGTAAGTATTAATGATTCGTCAATTGAAATACGTTAACATTTTAGTAAACGAAAGAAGGAGCCGGGGACCCACACAACATGAATGTTTTCCGCTAGAAATGTGAAAATGACGGAACAAGAGGTTAATAAGGGAATTGATAACCAAGTGAGGACCCATGTGTTACTCTAGAAATATTGTTCCGTGAATCCAACTGAGAGGAGTGACTTTAATTTGGATGTCATACCAGCTGCTGTAATAAACAATGGCGACCTTATTTATTCCATAGTAATGTTTTTACCAATAATTACGATCATCGTTGGAATCATAATCTTGTTCCTTGTTCTGAAAAAAAGGAAGGGCAGGTTAAAATGAACTCTTACCGGGAAAAGAACAAAATAAAACCTATACTTCAATGAGATACAACATAGAAAAGGATTGGTATTTAAATGAAGAAAACAACCAGAATTGCTTCTATACTTACAGGTATTACGGTGTCTGTCCTTGGCATAATTTATGTTACTGGTACCATGACAGATGAAACTGTGGAAACGAAAGAAACTGAAGAAATTGAAGCTGCAGCAGAGGAAGATCAAATAATAGAGACCGAAAAATCTGCGGAGGAACAGGACCATGAATTCGAAGAAGAAGCCAAGCCCATAGTAGGTGATGAACATGCTGAACATGAATGGGAACTTGCTGATGCCATAGACGAATCTCATAAACTATTAAATCAATTCACGGGACACGGAGGAATTGAGGACTTCCAAAGTGATGAAGCGTTTGACAACGTGGAAGGCTCTCTTTTACATAAAGCTGACTTAATTGAAGATTTGATTGGTCTAGCCAGTTCAGATATCAAAGGTGATTTAGAAAACTTTATCAAGATTACACGCTTGGCAGTTGAAGAAAACAACCAGGATGCTCTAGTCTATTCTCATCGAATCATTCATGATCTCGATGTTGCCTATAATGGGTACGATGAAGAGCAATACGGTGCAACGATATATGCAGGCGTGCAATCAGGGGAAAGATATAACCGAGTACAGACGTTAGTTGAAAAAGCAGAAAGAGTTGGTGAATAAGTTCTTCAGATACCAGTGTTTTACATGCCGCGATAAACAGTTGGTTTGCCTCTAATCCACCCCTTAGGCCGATTTCTCTCTTGATTACCAAAAGGCTTGGACATCAAGAAATCAAAAAGTGTTTTAGAAACCTTTCCTACACGGTAATGGATACAATAAATAGGGAGCATCACTGGGGGAGAGGTAGTGTCGTTAGAAGAATTATCAGACAAAAAGCTGCTTGAAGCTTATCGCTTGGCGCAAGAAGAAAATCTGGAAGAACAATTTGTAGAATTGTTAAGGAAAGAAATAAGGAAAAGGAATCTCCCAGTTCCAGGCTCTCTAGCTGGCAATTAACCCTCGAAGAGAGTGCATAAAATGCATTCTCTTTTTTTTGACTTATTTCTCTACCGATTTATCAACTAGGGAACTAATAAATATAGACTGTACCTTTTATGGGAATACAGTTCAATGAGTGGGTAAAATGTGGGTATTTTAAGTGGGTAAATTCTATAAATAAGTGAGAGGAACAAGGAAGAAGTGAGGGTTCGAAATAATAACCTCTTTTCAAGTTATGAGACCTACATAGTTTCGTGCACTTATGGGTTTTTATGTTCTTTGTTAAATATCTTGTCCCTGGTATCTCACAGATATATTCTGACTTTGTTGAGAATACTGATACTCATTAAGAAGAACATCTAATTCCTGGCTAACTAAGAGAGTCCTTGCATCACTAATACCAAATTGATTGGCATTTGTATACATTTCTTTTCTTTTATTTTGTATTTGGTGTGCTAAATTTTTATCATGAAACCCTTCCATTATAATGCGTTCCTCCCTTTTATCAGTATTCTTTTATTCCAAAATTAGTAAAAATCATGACCCTTATCTTACCAGATGGTGGTAGATGAAGTGTGTTGAATTTTGTTTTGATGTCCAAGTTTTATTTCGGTTTATTACTTATTATGTTGCTAGCAGTCTAATAAAAAAACGGTTTTGTTCCTGTGGTTTCTATAAGTACAATAATGCAACTTCTATTTTATCTATACGACAACAAGTATGGATGATCAGTAATAGAATAGCTTTCTTACCCCATCCTTCGTATAGAAGTTTTCTGTAGGATAATTTACATGGAGAAAGGGAAACGGAAATGAAAAGGATTCAGGCAATGCAGGAGAGGAGGAAAGTCATATGAAAGCGGATGCCGTCTTTGAAGGTGGGGGAGTTCGGGCTATTGCATGGTTGGTGCAGTGGAAGCGATGGAAGAAGAGGGTATAAAGTGGCAGCGTCTAGCAGGTACATCCGCTGGAGCGGTCATTGCAGCTCTCTTGGCAAGTGGATATAAAAGCTGGGAAATGAAAGAACAAATGGCAGAGCTGGATTATACACAGCTTCAAGGAAGGTCACTACTTAATCGGGTTCCTTTATAGGGAACTGGATCCAACTCCTAATCCATTTGGGGATATATAAAAACGATTTTCTAGAATTTTGGCTGGATACTCTTCTTGCTGCAAAAGGGATCGTAACTTTCGCGGATTTACCAGAGGGGCGCCTAAAAATCATTGCCTCTGATATATCTAATGGCCGGATGCTCATTTTACCTGATGATTTACAAAAGTATAACATGGAAGCTGGTGATCTAAAAGTTTCAACGGCCGTAACGATGAGTGCTACCATCCCGTTTTTCTTCCGTCCTGTCATATGGAAAACGAAAAACCAAAAAAAAGCTTATATCTTAGATGGCTGGTTATTAAGTAACTTCCCTGTCTGGATTTTTGATGTCCCTAATCCTCGTTTCCCCACATTTGGTTCCGGTTTGTAAAAGAGGAAGTGAACGTGCAATCTGTCATTCCTACACCTCTCCACCTTTTTAAAAACATTTTTAGAACCATGCTTCAAGCACATGATTTACGCTATATAAGCGAGGAAATCAAAGACCGAACCATTCTTATTCCAACGGGTGATATAACAGCGACAGACTTTGATTTAACAGATAAAGAAATCGACTACCTGTTACATTCTGGGTACTCTTCATCTAGATCATTCTTAGATACATGGGATTTTGCGGTTCATAAGGCAGGTAGATCCCACACTTTTAAATAGGATAAGCGTAAAAAAATATCTCCTGTGCTGGGAGTAGGAATCAGAAGAAAGACATCTCTTGCTGTAACGTGCCCTTCATCCTGTGGGGCATCCTTACAGGAGGAATCGGATTCCTCAGTAACGAGAGATCCTTTTTAGGAGAGACCATTTCAGACGTAATTAGCAGGTGATGGCATCACCTGCTTTTGGGTCCAACCCAGATCAGTTACTGAAAAAAATCGTAAACTTTGGTACAATCAACAAAGTAATTGATTCAAGGAGGAGACTTATGGGAGTTTTTCTGTTTATCGCAGGAGCGTATGCGCTCATTTCCATTTATTCATTTTACAAAAAAGAAACCGTCGGGATGGTTGGGTATCCTTTTGCTTCTCTCGGGGCAGCGCTCATCGGATTATCAAGCGAAACCACCTTGTTTTACATAGGAATCGGCTTGTTTTTATCAGGCATTTTTCTCGTTTTTTTCCTGAAAGATCTTCCTCAGTTTCTTCGCTTGCGAGAAAATAAGTCGTAAAAAGACTTCCACGTCTTTGTAAGTATTTAAAATATGAAAAATAAGTTGCTTAGCATACGAATTCGTCAAACAATCCGTATGCTATTTTTGTGGATATAAATAGGGATGGGTTCTCCCGTCGTCTTATTCTTGAGTAAAATACTTAGTGGCGTAAACAGACTATTAAAAACAAAGAACATGAGCATAAAAAAGTATTTATTGTTTGAAAAGCGGGATCAAGGTGGACCTGATACTAACTACTCATGCGGGGTTATTTTGGCATGATGTTTGCTATCTCCCGGAGCGTCTATATAGAATCAGCTTTAGTTGGCTTTGTTATGCTTTGTACCATAATGGAAAAGATCAAGTGTTATTTCCACAGGTGCTCTTTTACGAACACCTTAGAGCATATATATATTGCAATATCTCTCAATACTAAAGTAGAATAATTATATGAAAATGATTTCATGTTCTTAACAGCGGAGTGATTAACAAGTGGCTACTATATTAGATGTTGCAAAATTATCAGGATTGTCAAAAACCACGGTTTCTCGTGTGATAAATAATCATCCATACGTTTCAGACGAAAAGAGAGAGAAGGTATTAAAGGCAATGAAGGAGCTTGGTTACATACCAAATCCTTCTGCAAGGAGGTTAAGGGGGCAATTAACCACAACTATAGGGGTCATCGTACCAAGAATCGTCAACCCATTTTTTGCTCATTTAGTAAACTCCATTGAACAAGCTGCATATACAAAGGGATATCAAGTGTTAATTGGCCAAAGTTATGAAGATAAAGAAAAAGAATTAGCGTTTTTAAATTTATTAAAAACTAAGCAAGTTGACGGAATTATTATGACTTCGACGGAAAATGATTGGAAAATAATTGAACCGTATAATGAATATGGGCCAATTATGTTATGTAATGATTATGTTAATCAAGGGACTTCTCCTATGATACGATTAGATCAGTCAAAGGGTGCGTATATTGGTGTGAAGCATTTAATAGAACGTGGACACCATAAAATTGCGTACTGTACAGGTGGCCTGTTTGATGAGCAGGGAAAAGGGAAAGACCGTAATCAAGGGTTTCAAAAAGCATTAAATGAGGCTGGAATTAAGATCAACCAAAATGGATTTTCATTGACCAACATACATTGGATGATGGTAAACAAGTTCTTAGGCAAATTTTAGAGATGAAAGACCGCCCAACTGCTATATTTACTGGGAGCGATGAAGTAGCAGGTGGAATAATCCTTGAAGCAAAAGAGCGGGGTTTAACCATTCCTGACGATCTTGCTGTTATTGGATTTGATGATCAACCGGTTGCGAAAACACTAGATCCAAAATTAACGACAATTCGCCAACCTGTTGATCTAATGGGAGAGAAGTCAATAGAAGTAATGATTAAAATGCTGGAGAATGCAGAAGTGGATATCATGAATGATGAGCTGCCGATAGAATTAATTGTAAGGCAATCCACATAAGGCGCATATAATGAACAACAAAAATACAAAATGAAAATGACCTATAGTTTCATTTTGTATTTTTTAGTGCAGTCAGGAATGATGGTAAAATTGCATTTAAATTAATTTTAGTTGAAAGCGTTGACATAAATTAAAAACTAAAAGTATAATGAAAACACTTGGTAACGGTTCCACAAAAACAAATGAAAGAGTTAAGTTTTGTAGTTTACTAGAAGTAAGCGTATTTTTTACATCAACATGAAACCGATACCATATTCATGTATTTATCGGACCTTTACATAATAGTTATAAATTGTCCTATTTTTTTATATTAACGTGAAACCGATACCATATTTAATGTTCACAGGAGGAAACAACATGGAAAAAAAGTGGTGGCAGAAAGAAGTAATCTATCAAATTTATCCAAAAAAGTTTCTATGACTCAAATGGTGATGGAATAGGAGACATTAAGCATTAACTCAAAACTCAATTATTTACAGTCTTTAGGAATAACAATGGTGTGGATTTGTCCTATTTACAAATCACCTATGGCTGATAATGGATATGATATCTCTGATTATTATCAATTAAATCCAGAATTTGGAGACATGAGAGATTTAGATGAATTGATCAACAAAGCAAAAGAAAAAGGAAATAAAAGTGGTCCTTGACCTTGTTATTAATCATACCTCTGATGAACACCCATGGTTCCAGGATTTATTGAAAAATCCAAAAACAAGTAAGTATAGAGAGTACTATATATTAAAGCAAGGAGAAAATGGTCAACCTCCGACAAATTGGCGTTCTGTTTTTGGTGGGAGTGTATGGGAGCCTTTGCAAAATACAGACGAATATTATTTTCACTCATTTGGTGTGAAGCAACCTGATTTAAATTGGGAAAACAAAGAAGTCAGAAACGAGCTGTATAAAATGGTGAATTACTGGCTTGATAAAGGTATTGCTGGATTTAGAGTAGATGCAATAACGTTTATTAAAAAAGATCAAAACTATGAAAATCTTCCTGCTGATGGAGTCGATGGCCTAGGAAAATGTACAAAGAAGGCCCGTAACCAGCCAGGCATAGAAGATTTTTTGCATGAACTAAATGAAGAAACATTCTCCAAATATAATTGTGTAACGATTGGTGAAGCCCCTGGAGTTCCTTATGAGCAATACGGAGACTTCATCGGGGAAAATGGCTACTTTTCAATGATTTTTGATTTTAGGTATGCTGATCTTGACGTAGCTTCTGGTAGCGAGTGGTTTAGAAGAACTCATTGGGATGTACTAGAATTAAAAAAGCTAATTTTTACTAGCCAAAAAGAGATCCAAAAAGCGGGTTGGGGAGCTAACTTTTTAGAGAACCATGATCAAAACAGGTCGATAAGCAAGTATATAAAAGAGAAAGAAAATAGAAACTTCTTTTCAGCATCCATGCTAGGGGCCTTATTCTTCTATTTACGCGGCACACCATTTATTTACCAAGGTCAAGAAATTGGCATGACGAACTTTGAACGTACAAGTATTGAAGAATTTGATGATATTTCTAGCATTGACCAATATTATCGTGCTATAGAAGAAGGCTTTAGTGAAGAAGAATCCCTCCATTTCATCAATTTACGAAGCCGTGACAATTCCAGAACTCCATTTCACTGGAGTAGTAAGGAATTTGGCGGGTTTTCAAAGGTGGAGCCTTGGTTAGGAATGAATGACAATTTTAAAACGATTAACGTAGAACAACAAGAGCATAATCCTGATTCTATCCTGAATTTTTATAGAAAGATGATACAGGTAAGGCAGTCGAGCGTCGCAAGTGAATGCTTAATTTATGGGGAAATTGAACCTATATTGGAAGAGCATCCAACGATCGTTGCCTATAAACGAAAGCTAGGAAGAGAAGAAACTGTTTGCTGCTTTAATTTTTCAGACACTATCGAAAAAGTGGATCTGGAGTATGACGGGTATGAGATTCTATTGGACAATTATAATGAAAAGAAAGATACATGTTCTCAACTAGTATGTACATTAAAACCATATCAAGCACTTATACTCTTCAAGAAAGAAGTGGGTTATAATGAGTAACAATACATACGAACGTATAGGGAAAGAAATTATTGAAGTCATCGGTGAAGATAATATAGAATCGTACGTTCATTGTGCCACAAGACTGCGATTTTCTGTGAAAGATCGAAGCAAGATTGATGATGAGGCTGTTGAAAAAATTGATGAGGTAAAAGGAGTATTTTATAACGCGGGACAATATCAAGTTATTTTAGGTACGGGTACGGTCAATAAAGTTTATTCTGCTCTAAGAGGAAGTCGAGATGATGAGGAGGAGGACCAAGAAAAAAAGGATTCCTCCTCTCATCGTAAGGAGAAGGGAATCAAGAGGGCGGTACGAACGTTAGCTGATATTTTTATTCCGATTATCCCCATTATAGCAGCAACCGGTTTATTCCTCGGGTTGAGGGGCGTTCTAACTAGTGATGCCTTCTTAGGTTTAATAGGCATGAGTATTGATGATATTCCTGAATACCTTTTAACTCTAACATCCGTTTTAACAGATACAGCGTTCGCCTTTTTACCAGCATTAATCTGTTGGTCAGCATTTAGGAAATTTGGCGGGATGCCGATTATTGGTTTTGTACTCGGGTTAATGCTTGTGTCTCCAGCGCTACCCAATGCATATGAAGTAGCCGACGTTAATAGTGATGTCCAGCCTATTATTGCTTTTGGCTTCATCCCGGTTGTTGGGTATCAAGGCAGTGTTCTAACCGCCCTTGTTGTTGGGTTTCTTGGGGCAAAATTAGAGAAAAAGTTACGGGCTGTCATGCCTAATGCGTTAGATTTAATCTTTACCCCGTTTTTTGTTTTACTATCTATGATGATAACCGGTTTGCTCATTTTAGGTCCCCTATTGCACTTTGTAGAATCCGGATTAGTAACAGTAGTCACGCAACTTATGGACATTCCACTTGGTATTGGGGGACTATTGATTGGCTTTATTTACCCGTTAGCGGTGATGACCGGAATGCATCATTTATTTATTATGATTGAAACAACGCTGCTGGCTAGCACGGGTTTTAATCCGTTAATTACCTTATGTGCAATGTACGGGTTTGCAAATGCTGGTGTTTGTCTAGGGATTACAATGAAAGCGAAAAAAAGTACAGTAAAGGTTACCGGAGCGAGTGCCACAGCTACCCAATTACTTGGTGTAAGTGAACCTGCCTTGTTTGGGGTCGTAATGAGGTACAGTACGAAACCGCTTTATGTGATGATTGCTTGTTCAGCTGCCGGGGGTGCGGTTCTTTCTTTATTGAATGTGCAAGCAAATTCATATGGGTTAGCAGTTGTACTTTCTCCTTTAATGTACATCTACGATTTCAATCAGCTTCTTGCATACCTGGTGGTATCCGTGATCACTTTTATTGCTGGGCTGCTCATTACTTATCTTTTTGCAGTACCAAAAGAAGTTATGATCGAAGATGAAAAAGGAAAAGCCAGGAACGTGGGTTAACTATTAGAAAACATTTGAAAAAGTGAGTTGCCAATGCGACTCACTTTTCTTTTTTACAAGAAACTTATTATGTATGTTTTTTTCTTTATTGAAAGACCTCTAAGCGCCAATTCAGTGTGAGTGTATTACAGTAAGAAACGTTTGAAAACTAATAACGCCCTTACAGGTAAGGGCGCAGTGATAAAATGAAAGGATTTTCAATTAATTATTGAGATCAGAGAGGCCTGGGGCGTGCTCATTTGGCATTTCAGGCATTTCAGGAACGGGATATCCTTTTGGTGGATCAACCACTGATAACTCCCCGCCATTTCTGCTTGGGGTTGTACCCTGAAAAATTTCAGCGATTCGGGTATCGTCCAGACGAAAATTAAATTGTGCATTATGGAAGCCCATCTCGACATATTTACGGCATTCTGGATATTTGTTTAAATCATAATTTGGAATCGGATAAAGTTTCCCCCAATCAACATCCAGGGTTTCTAAGGCTTTGGCAAATGCATTTTGATGGGCATTATCCCGAACAATTAAGAAAGCGATTGTTTCCCGCAGCGTTTTATTGTTGCTCATCTCGTAAATTCTTGACTTCTGTAGAACACCCGTGGATTCAAGGACAATATTATTAAGAAGGTTTGCTACAAGGTTTCCATGGTCATATACCCATGAACCGTTCCATGGATTGCCGCCTGCGTCAACCGGAAGGGAAGATTTAGCACCCATAATATAATGGTGAGGGTTTGCGCCGGCTTGTATAACATCATCTAATGGAGCACCATCAGATGCCTGATTTCCTGGCATTTCTCCGCCAGATTCGTTTAACAGTTGGTTAATCGTTGTTTGAACGAGTTCCACGTGACTAAGCTCTTCAAGAAAGACCCCTCTTATTAGATCACGATATTGTTTCGCTTTCCCCCTGAAATTTGCACTTTGAAATGAGAATTGCATCAAAGTTCTCATTTCGCCAAATTGACCCCCAAGTGCCTCTTGGAGAACTTTTGCAGCATGAGGATCTGGTTTATCAGGCACAATCATATTAATTAAATCTTCTCTATAAAAATACATAATACCCCCACCTTTCAATTGAATTCTCATATAGATTGCCAAAAAGATATGATAAATATTCCATGAAGGAGGGTAATAACAGTCCAGTTTACAGGTCATTCATATCCTTGTTACAATTAGCAAGCATTTCCAAAAGAGAGAAAAAGAAGGGGAGTAAAATGAAAAAGTACATCATTGGTCCAACACTATTCTTAGCAATTTTACTTACAGCATGCGAGGATGGAGAAGAATTAACAGAAGCTGAAGAAAAAAACGAACAGACAATTCCGGTAAGTGATGAGGATTCCATTCACTTATCCAGTCAATATGAACTGTATTCTGATATACTTTCAAACTTTGAACTTCCTGAAGAAGGACGATTATCCCACAAAGAAGCGCTTGATCATTTCCCAGGAGGTATTGAAATAAAGGAAACAGATGTGGCATATGAAAATTGGTTTATCTTTGACGAAAACAAACAATCAAAAAGGATTTACTGGCACCAATATGATGATATAGGTTCCGGTGAACGCTCCGAGCCGTACGGAACACAATCCTTGGGTCTTTTCATGGCAGTGGTTGATAAGCTCGCTTACAGCTATTCAAACCCGCAAGGTGAAATGGTGACGTCGCTTGAAGAGCTGACCAAAGAAGATCATGACATATTGCAAATTGAAGATAAAGAAGAACTTTTAATAATGGAAGCAGGGGAGCCAGCACGTGGAAAAGGGTGGCTGGCTATGAAAGCATATGCCACAAGCGGAGACAAATATTTATCAGAACTTGAACCTTATATTGAAAAACTTGAGGGATACGAACCCCTCCTTTCCTGGATTGAAGAGACAAGGGCACACTTTCACCGGTCCTGGAAAATGGACAAGAAGAGTACGAAGAAGCGTATGATCATTTGAGAAGAGGGGTTCAAAACATGGAAAACATGTATGATGCAATCCAGAAGTCTAACAAACAGCTTAAGTAGAGAGAAAATAAGTTCCTTTAAAGACAATAGAGGGGAATTTTACTATACTATCTTTACATATCAATTTTCACCTTTTTCATTATCCGTTTTGAACCACTGGAATCAGGAGATTAGTTAAATTTGTTACAGTTTCTAGTAGGTTCTATAACGAAGAGCAATACCCTGAGTTGTTTGATCGTGAAGACCTGTATACAGAGTTCTTTTAGGGCTCAGTTTTTGTCCAGTGAAGACAAGGTGATCAGAACAAAAGAAGGAAAGGAGATATCCTTTCTTTTTATGAAAAAGAAACAGAAAGAATGATATTGCTGCAGGACTACCATAGAGGGGACACAACTGTGTGGTAAACATGTTTAGACCAAAAAATGAGGACCAATCGCCATTGTTCTAGATAGGGCATACATTTGGCCCAGGAACGGTGACTGGTCCTCTTGGTGACTATAGAAGGCTGCCACTTTCTTTTCTGTGCCTTTCGCACCATCTTTCCGATTTTCTCATATTGTTCGTAGATTGGATCCGTCTCTGTTGGTGGATTGCTTTTTAGATATTCTTTTAAAGCAGGCATCACCTCGCCCTTTTTTGCGAGGTATTTGATTTAAATCATTTTGAAGGCACAAAAACAGAAAAGAGAGTAAAAAGAATCATTTATCTCGTTTTTTTGTACTTCCTTTCGGGACGGCCAACTTGTCCGTAATGCATAAAAACCTCTACTTTTTTCGATGAAATTAAGTATTCAAGATAACGTCTCGCTGTGGAGTGACTAACTCCTGCAGATTTAGCTAATTGATCAGCATTGAAACTATCATCAAACTCTTGTGTGGCTTTTAATATTCGGTCCAGTGTTAAACTGTCAACTCCTTTTGGTAAAGAAGCTTTTTTTGTGTTAGAAGATTGTGATTCTGTTTGTTTTGCTTCATATTTAAACATATTGTCAATATCATTTTGCTCTATTTCAATCTCTTTTGAAAGACGGGAAAAAGTACGTCTATACTGTTCCAGAGTTTGTAAAAAACGGTTCATCATTACCGGTTTTATAATATAACTAAAGGCACCTCCGCGTATAGCTTCTTTCACCGTTTCTGTTTCATTGGAGGCAGTAATTAAAATGAAATCAATTCCACTATAATTTTTTCTTATTTCCCACATGCATTCTATTCCATTCATATCGGGCAAAAATACATCTAATAATATAAGATCTGGCTTTTTTATTTTTAACATTTCTAAGGCTTGTTCAGCAGAGTTTGCTATAAAAGATACCGTAAACCCCTGGGACTTACTAATAAACTCAGCATATATAGCAGCCGCTGTTTCGTCATCTTCTATAATTACTACTTCGATTGTTTTCACAATACTCACTCCCTAAAAAGTAGATATAAATCATCTTAGGCTGTCCTACTTAGAGATTTTGGAATAATCACTGTAAATCGTGCTCCATCCCATTGACTGGTTTCCACTATGACTTCACCATTAAGGTGCTTTAAATTCCTGGTGACAATCGCAAGTCCAAGCCCGTGGTCATCTCCGCTTTTACTTGTAACCCCTTCCATAAAAATTCTATCAATCATGTCCCTAGGGATCCCCGATCCGTTATCTTCAATGTCAAATACAATATCATTCCCTATATCGGTAAATGAAACGAGAACCTTTCCGTCTTTATTTGGTTTAGCTCTAACCGACTCGACTGCATTATCAATGATGTTGCCCACTATAGTTACTATTTTCTCATCTGATATATGTGAAGGAAGAGAAGATAAGCAACTATCTTTATCAATAGTTAATGAAACTTTTAGTTCCGATGCACGGTTTGTCTTTCCAAGCAAGCACGCAGCAATGAGTGGAGAAGACACAGATTCCATTAAAAATGAGATGAGGTCTTGTTGCTTTTCCACTTCTTGTGAAATAAGGAGTGTAGCTTCCTCTACCTTATTTAATTTTAATAATCCATAGATTGTATTTAATTTGTTTAGATACTCATGGTTGGTAACACGCATATTTTCTTTATGTTCTTTTATTTTTGAAAATTCTTTAGCATAGGATTCTACTTCTTTTAAGGAACGAAAAGTGAACACAATACCCTTTACTTCCTGGTCCATAATAGCCGATGCATTAACAAGGTAAACTTTTTCACTTAGTAAGACTCTGAAGCTTTTGTGCGACAATCTCTCATTTACCATAGAAGTTAACACGAGGAGCAACTGTTCATGCTGTATTTTCTCTCCTATTATTTGATTTTTTAAGTAAGGAATTTCTCTTGCTTTTTTATTTATTGAGACGACCTCACCTTTTGTACCTACTGCTAGCGTTGCATCATGAATGGACTCCAGAATTGCTTCTTTTTCCTTAAAAGCGTACGATATTTCTTCTGGTTCGAGATTAAATATAGATTTTTTAACGTTTTTTGAAACTGCAAATGCTCCCACCATCAAGCAATAAGGGAATTAAAAACCACGTAGAAATACTGATGAGGTGTTGAATAATCGTTTCATTGATATCCGTTCTTAAAAACCCAACGGAAGATACGCCAATTAATTCTCCATCTTGATTATATATAGGGGTTTTGGCTTTGGCTGCTTTTCCGGATACGCCTTTGTCTATGTAAACAATCGACTCCTCATTTTCAAACACCGGGGTATTAGAAGAGCCCATTGGTTCTCCAATTTGTGCAGGATCGTGATGGGAGTATCTTATATCTTCCAAATTTCCCACCACTACATAGCTTGCCCCTGTTTGTAAACGAATTTCTTCTGCCAGGGGGTTAATAATTGTGGAAGGATTTTCATCTTGAAAACCTGCTATGATACGTTCGTTATTAGCAGTCATCTTAGCTACATCCATGGCACGCTCCCCAAAGTGATTGTGCATTATACCATTAAAGCTAAATGATAGTAAAAGAACAGCCGTTCCAAGACTAAGAAAAACCACCACAATAATTAAGGCCATCATTTTTTGTAACAAAGAGAACTTCACAACTACAACTCCCATCATCCAATAATTTCCAATTTGAAAATTATGAAATTAATTTTATCAATGAATTAAATAATGTAAATTTTAAAAATATTATAATTTCTCAATTGCACTGTTACACTTACGCTACGAAATTGTTAACGCTTTCAAGGCGTTGCGAATTTAACTATTTAATTATAACAAGTGTTTAAAGGAGTTGTTAGGAAAATGAAAAGAAGAAATGAAATTTTAGGGGTTGGCTGTCTATCACTATTAGCGCTTACAGCTTGTGGGGGGATTCCGCTCAGGAGGCAAGCTCAGAGAACGGAGAAACTTTTTACGAAAACAATGATTTAGAAATGATTGTACCTACTAGTCCGGGGGGTGGCTCAGACATACAGGCAAGATTTATGGCACCATACTTAAGTGAACATATACCGGGTTCTCCTGATGTACAAGTTGTAAACATAGCTGGCGGGGGAACAATTACAGGTTCCAATGAATTTGCCCTAATGAGAGAGCCAGACGGTGAAAGTTCTTTGTGGGCTAGTATATCTACAACCACGGCTTACTTACTAGATGAACAGGGAGTAGAATATGACTACGAAAATTTCAAGCCAGTCATTGGATATCCTGATGGAGGGGTAGTTTATGTTTCTGATTCTACTGGAATTAGCGAACCAAATGAAATTTTAGAAGCCGAGGAGGAGTTGGTTTATGGGGGCACCAGTGTCACAGGACTACCACTAACCATTCTTCTATCCTTTGAGGTTTTGGGGTTAGATGTAGATGGGATTTTTGGCTATGAAGCAGTGGACCAGCTAGAGTTGCTTTTGAACAAGGTGAAACGAACATGGATTTTCAGACTACTTCTAGTTATTTATCAAACGTAGAACCTATGGTAGAAGATGGACAAGCTGTACCAATGTACTCAATAGGACAGCTTGATGAGGATGGAAACCTTGTCAGAGATCCACAGTTTCCTGATTTACCGACAGTAGAAGAAGTCTACATAGATATTTACGGTGAAGAGCCATCCGGAGAGGCGTGGGAGTCTTACAAGGCCTTTGTAGGTGCTGTGTTTACTGTCCAAAAGGTTCTTTGGGTGCATGATGATGTCCCTGAAGAAGCATTTAATGAATTAGTAGAAGGGGCCGAAGGGATGGTCGAAGACGAGCAATATCAAGTTGAAGGAGAGGAAGTAATGGGCTATGAACCGTTTGTAGGAGACGAAATACAGGAAATGATGCCAAGACTTCTTGATCTTCCTGAAGGTACAGAGGAATGGGTGAAAGGATTTTTAGATGAAACCTATGGACTGGACCAATAAATTTCTTTGGTACATGCAAGTAAGTTCAAAATTTAAAGCAAAGCAAAGGAAAGGAGGAGAACACAAAGATGCTGGAGACTCTTGTTGAGACATTAACGATCGTTTTAGATGGGTCGCGGTTACTATACATGATGCTAGGTATATTTATCGGGTTAACGATTGGCTTGCTGCCTGGGTTAAGCGGTACGGTAGGTATGTCAATCCTTCTTCCCTTTGTTTATGGGATGGATCCATATGCAGGTATGGCTCTATTAATAGGGATGGTAGCGGTTGTCCATACAGGAGACACGTTCCCTTCTGTGCTCTTGGGGATACCGGGATCTTCTGGGTCTCAGGCAACGATAATGGACGGCTATCCACTAGCTAAAAAAGGGCAGGCTGCACGGGCATTAGGAGCTGCATTTTTTTCCTCTATGGTTGGAGGTGTGATAGGCGGGATTATCCTCTTTTCTATTATTCCAATTGTTCGGCCGGTAATACTCACCTTTGGATCGCCAGAACTCTTTATGCTCGCTCTATTAGGGTTAAGTATGGTAGGTATTCTCGCTGGAAAAAACCCTTTTATTGGAATTTTAGCAGGTTTATTTGGAATGATGCTTGGAGTAATAGGGAGTGCTCCATCTGTACCTGAATACCGCTATACCTTTGACTGGTTGTACTTGTATAATGGCATTCCGCTGCCACTAGTGGCACTTGGCCTTTTTGCTTTTCCTGTGCTGATTGACTTACTAGTTGGCAGACGCAGTATATCAGAAAGCTCGTCTCTTTCTGGAAGTTGGTTTGAGGGAGTTAAAGATGCAGTAAAGAACCGTTGGTTAGTCTTACGAAGTTCTATTTTGGGGGCAGTAGCTGGCTTTATCCCTGGATTAGGTGGAAGTGTTGTGGATTGGTTAAGCTATGGCACGGCTAAACAAACGAGTAAAAACAATGAATCCTTTGGAAAGGGTGACATTCGGGGTGTTATTGCACCTGAAAGCTCTAACAATGCAAAAGAAGGAGGCTCTTTAATTCCAACGTTAATGTTTGGAATACCTGGAAGCGGAACCACTGCCATCCTCCTTGGTGGACTGCTTTTAATGGGTGTAGAAGCGGGGCCTAGAATGGTAACTGATGAACTCTCCTTGACGATGTCAATCATATGGACACTTGTAATAGCAAATATTATAGGGCTGCGGCTTGTCTGTTCCTAACCAAACCCATTTCACGCTTTAGTTTAATTGAACCTGCGAAGCTAGTTCCATTCCTTGCCATCATTTTAATTATAGGAGCCTATCAAACAAGTCAGCACTGGGGAGATCTATTGTTGTTTGTGTTGTTGGGTATTATTGGTTGGATTATGGTTCAGCTTGACTGGCCAAGGGCCCCAATATTAATAGGATTTGTATTGGCTTTGGCAGCCGAAAGATACCTTTGGATTTCCGTCTCCCGTTTTGATTGGGAATGGGTGTACCGACCGGGAGTTTTAATTATAGCAGGTATCATCATTTTAATATTTGCCAGCAGTTATTGGATAATTAAATTAAGTGCTCTAAGAGGGGCTAAAAATAAAGGGTGAGTATTAATCATGCGGAAAACAACCGTGTCTCTTATATTTATTGGTTTTATCTTTATAGGATGTATTTGGTTCATCATTGAATCTTTTTCTTTTCAAGATACAGCTAGATATTTCCCCATGACTGTAGCATCAATAGGGGCAATCATTTCCTTGATTGTCTTTATACAAACCTTAATACATCATGTGAAAACAAAGGAAGAAACGCTCTTTCATCAGCAATTTGGAGAAGTACTAAAGTATGCTGGATGGTTAATCGGTTATATCCTGTTAATAAATATTATAGGTTTCATTCCTTCTACGGTAATTTATTTAATTGCGTTTTTATACTTTGTCACTCGTATGAAATTACTCCAAATTGCAGTTAGTGTAGGGGGAACATTAGCTTTCCTCTTTGTACTAGGAGAGTTTGTAGAGTTAAAGTGGCCAGGAGGAATACTCTTTTACATGTAAGGTGGAATAACTAATAGAATGAGGTGGTTTGGTTGACTAACCAAAAAGAAGATGTGATGCAGCAGTTTGGCAAGAATGCCTACGGATACACAGTAAGCGAGCTTCATGCGAAAGGAAAGGATCTTTCATTGTTAGTAGAACTATCAGAGAAAAAAGGCAGCGAACAGTTATTGGATGTAGCTACAGGGGCCGGGCATACAGTCAATGCCTTTGCTCCCTATGTAGCTGAAGCGGTTGCCTTTGACCTTACAAAAGAAATGTTAACAGAAGCTCGTTCCTTGATTCAGAAAAATCAACACGAAAATGTCTCATTTGTTCATGGTGATGCAGAAGAAATGCCTTTCCAGGATGATTCCTTTGACATAGTTACCTGCCGGATTGCTGCCCACCACTTTCCAGACCTGCATAAGTTTATGAAGGAAGTACAGCGAGTCTTAAAGGTTGGTGGAGAATTTCTACTTATAGACAATACTGCCCCGGAACTAGACAGTTTTGATACGTTCTATAACACAATTGAAAAAGAGCGGGACCACAGCCATGTAAGAGCATGGAAAAAGTCTGAGTGGCTGGCTATGCTTGAGGAGCATGGGTTGGAACTCAGTGTATGCCATCGTTATGAAAAAACCTTTCACTTTGATGATTGGTGTGATCGAATGAAAATGACAGAAACCGAAAAACAAGACTTAAGCTCTTTCATCAATAACGCAGATGAGGAGATAAAGGCAAAATTTAAAATAAAAGCTGAAGAAGACAGAGTGGTCAGTTTTAATGGAGAGGCCATCGTGTTAAAAGCTACTAAATCATCATAGATTTGTGATATGTAAATCCTTAATTACGGTTTGGGGACTAGCTTTCTTCAAAGGAGATTGGTATGGATAAAAATGTAAAGTTTCACAATCTACTAACAAAGGAAGAGGGTATCATTGTCGCTCCAGGAGCTGCAAATGCCTTAACAGCTCGGCTGATTGAAGAAGCAGGGTTTCCTGCTGTATACGTTACTGGAGCCGGCTTATCAAATAACATGTTAGGAATGGCAGATGTTGGGCTGCTTTCTTTTAAAGAAGTGTTGGATCAAGTGAAGTACATTTGTGATGCCGTAAACATACCAGTTATTGCTGACGGTGATACCGGGTTTGGGAATGCGATTAATTTGGTAAGGACCGTGACTGAATTTGAACATGCCGGTGTTTCAGCAATTCAACTGGAAGACCAAAGTACTCCAAAAAAATGCGGACACTTTGACGGAAAACAAATAGTTTCCGTTGAAGAGATGACAAACAAAATAAAAGCAGCAGTAGACACAAGAAAAGATCCTAACTTTAAAATTATAGCAAGAACGGATGCCCGAGCAACTGAGGGGATTGATTCAGCAATTGAAAGAGCTCAGAGGTATAGCGAAGCCGGTGCAGACATTTTATTTGTTGAAGCACCTCAAACAGAGGATGAAATGAAGACAATCACAAAATCACTGCCTCATGCTCCACAAATTGCCAACATGGTTGAACATGGGTTAACCCCTTTAAAGACAAATGAAGAACTAGAAACGCTCGGATATAAGATTGTCCTTTATGCCAACTTTCTTAATAGAAGAGCGATAAAAGCAATGCAGGATGCCTTACTTTCCCTTAGGGAAGATCAAACTACTCAACACATGCTCGACGAGATTATTTCGATGAAAGAAAGAAACCGACTAACACACTTAACAAAAATCAAACATTTAGAGGATAAATACTTATAAATTAATGAAACAGATATAATGTATGAAAGCTGTTTTTTCAAGACCCCATTTTGATAAATGGGGTCTTGAAAATAATGAAGGCTTTTTTACATTAAAAGTATGAAAAAGAGAGAATGGTTTGTTGTATCTAATAGTAAACACCTAATGAAAACTGGCTGTATACTTCCCCCTATAAGATTAAACCCTCGAGTCATTTACTCCTTCCGCAAAAACTTTAACCGTCCAAGATTTATTAATACTTTAAAACCCCTTCTTACATACTAAAGAGGGGATGTTTTTAGATAGGTTAGTGGTAGTTTTGTTTCTCAGTAGTCTTACGGAGCTTTGATTCCCATACTATCTTCTGTGTACCCCATTTTTTTAGAAATTTCTATGGCCCCTTCTCGAATAAGTTCTTGAACCAAATCCAATTGATCTTCTATATAAACCGTTGGTCCAACAGCCCCTATAGCTGCAATGACATCTCCGTTCATGTTAAAAATAGGGGCTCCAACCCCGGTTACCCCTAGTGTAGTTTCGTCAGTTTCTGTATATAATTTTGTTTGTCTTATGTTCTCTAGGCGTTCATTTATAACAGTTTGATCGGTTATCGTCTTTGTAGTGTACGTTGGTCTTGGAATTTTTAAAATTCGATCCCTTTCTTTTCCGGAAAAAAGCTAATATGCTTGGGCCGAGTACCCCATAAATATAAGGTCTTCTCTGTCCAATAGAAGAAGAGAATTTTAGCCCATGATTTTTTTCTTTTTTAAATACATAAATGATCTCATCCCCATCAGGCACTGACATAATAATGGTTTGTCCTGTTTTCTCAAAGATATTTTCTAAGATCGGCTGTGCTTCTTCCCGAACGTCTAGAACATAGGGAGTAAGAGATCCTAGGGCAAAGAGTTGAACACCTGGTTTGTATTTCATTGTTTTTTCATTGAAATGAACGAGACTCCTTTTTTCTAACGTGCACAAGAGACGATAAACAGTGGAATTAGGTATTTCTGTTTTCTTTGCTAGTTCCTCAATACTTAGTTCAGGTGTATCTGCGGAAAAAGCTAATAATATATCGATTGCGCGGTCGACAGAACGTATTGGATTCATTTTAACATTACGCAATAGGCTCCCCCCTAATAGGAACATCTTAACTCATACCTCGAGAAAAAGATTTCATTTTTGTATGGTAAGTATATCAAAATTCTAAAAGAAGAGAAATATTAACCAATCTAAATAAATAGGAAAGGACCAAACACCTAATATAAAGTACAATAACCTTTTTTCACATAGTCTTAAACTCTATCTTCCACTCTTACTGTGACGACTTAATAATACTCAAAAGAAAATTAAATTCAAACAATTATAAAAATTTAAATAACATTGACTAGTCTCACAATACTTGCTATACTTTTATCAAATAATGAGTTAATGAACTCACATAGTGAGTAAAGATGAATATGCTAAGTGAGGAGGTCCCTTGTAGACTGTAATACTATTTTACTAGATATTAGTTCCTTTAGGTAATTTTGAAAGCGTTATCTTTTTGGTTTATTTTGGAAATCAGTTCTCTTGATGTTGAAACAATAATCTTATTTAAGAGGGTGAAGATATGAGAAAATTTTACAAAGGTATGTTAATTACAGGGGGAACCGTTTTGCTCTTAACTGCATGTGGTGAGGGAAACGACTCATCTGCTGGCTCCGAGCAAACGGGAACGGATGAGGGACAACCAGAAGTGGAACAAGCTGAAAATGGAAATGGTGGATCCTATAGTTTTGCTACTTCTCCTCAGGGGACATCCGTTAACGCTGTAGGAAATGGCTTAGCTAGTATGATCAATCAAAACTCCGATGTGTCAACTTCCATTCAACCTTATGCAGGGATTAACGCATGGCTATCTCAATTAAATGATGGAAACATAGGATTTGGTGTAGATAGTGCACCAGACATGGTTTTTGCTTATCAAGGAAACGAGGAAGTAGGGTACGAGGAGTCGATGGATGAACTGAGACTACTAGTACGAGGTAATTTTATCAAAGCAACTGGACTGGCAGTCAGAGAAGACTCTGGTATCGAGAGTGTGGCAGACCTGGAGGGCAAGCGTGTAGCGTCAGATTTTTCTGGAGCCACTATAGCAAGGCTTATCTCGGAAGCAACATTATATGCTAATGGATTGACCTGGGATGATGTAAATAATGTACCTGTTCCCTCCATTGACAGGGGAGTAGAAGCCCTTCAAAACAACCAAGTGGATGCTACTTTTGCGCTTGTGCCATCAACGCCTCTAATGCAGGAAGCTCATAATGCGACCGGGCTTGCTGGCTTTGATTTTTAGATGATTATGGACCAGATGAAATTGAAAGCGTTTCAGATGAGGTCTTTGAAGAAATAGAAAAAGGGTTCCTGGAGTTGAAATGACGACCGTGGACCCGGAAGGATATCTAGCAGAGGAGACAACAGGGATTCAATATCCAAACTACTTTATTTCTTCTACACACATGGATAATGACACGGTTTATGAAGTCCTGGAAACACTGTGGGAAAATCACGAGCAATTACATGATATTCATCCTTGGCTAAGTACATGGGAGCCAGAGCAAATGTTTGATGAAAACCCTGAGATCCCATACCACGAAGGAGCAATCGAATTTTTTGAAGACCAGGGGATTTGGACTGAAGAAGCACAGGAAGCCCAAGATGAACTAACTGGAGATTAAATCTATTTGAAATAGGAGCTTTTCTTAAGACAATACAACGATAAGGATCCCTTAATGATGTATTGTCTTTCTTCTCCTTATCTTTCTCAATAAAGTTTATGCAGGAGGAAAGTACTATGTCAGATAAAAAAGTGCAAACAACCAATCAAAGACCTCCGAAAGAAGCCCAGCAGCAAAGATACCGTAAATTTGAGAATAAATTTATGAATTTATTAGTCAGTGCTTCTTTAATAATGATTCCTGTAGTTGGGATTTTGTTTGTTTTAAATGTCCACCAACAAATGGGTCTTACTCTTTTTAATGAACAGTATTTTGGTTTGTTTTTTGCGCTTATTCTATTTGGGGTTTTTCTTGTTATCCCGGCTACGAAGAACTCGCCTAAAAACAAAGTTCCTTGGTATGATTGGATTCTTGCCGTTACTGGCTTAACTGTGGGTGGGTATCTCTTGTTTTTTTACCCAAGTATTATGTTAATGATCGGACAAGTAACAACCGAACGATTTATTATTAGTGCTCTTGCTGTTTTATTAGTGTTAGAAGCCATACGCCGTATGCTTGGACTCGTTTTATTGCTCATTGTGGTCAGTTTTATTTCTTATGGTTTCTTGGCTCCGTATATGCCAGGCGTACTAAGCGGAAGCGCTACCGCCCCTGATCAACTCTTTAATTACTTATATCTGGATCCAAGCGCAATGATGAGCATGTTAAATCTAGCTGCTACCATTGGTTTAGTGTTTATCCTGTTTGGACAGATATTAATTTTTATGCGTGGTGGAGATATTTTAAATGATATCGCCTTATTTTCATTCGGTCGGTTTCGAGGCGGACCAGCTAAAGGGTCCATACTGGGGTCAACATTCATTGGGTCAGTTACTGGGAACCCAGTTTCCAATGTCTTGCTCACTGGAAATGTGACAATCCCCCTGATGAAGAGAAATGGTTTTAACTCTACTCAAGCAGGAGCTGTTGAGTCAGTAGCTTCAACGGGAGGACAGATTATCCCACCGGTTATGGGTATTGCGGCCTTTATTATTGCTGAGACATTAGGAGTGCCGTATGTGGAAGTTGCAGTAGCAGCTATCATCCAGCCTTTCTTTATTACTTATGTTTATTTTTACAAGTGGACTTTATTTCAGCTAGACAAGGTGCTACTGGATTAAAATCACATATGCTGCCTTCTTTTAAAGCAGTTGTAAAGACAGGTTGGTTAATCATCCCAGCCTTTGGATCTTTGGTATATTTCTTATTTGTTGTTGGATATACTCCCTCTTTATCAGGGATGTATGCTTCTATTATCGCCTTTTTAACGTTAGGATTGCTGCAAAAATCGGTTCGAAAAAAACTATTTACAAAGTTGTATGATCTTCTTTTTGGCACGGGAAAACTCATGCTAGAAATCACGATAGTACTTGCAGCCGCGGGTATCGTCATGGGTGTAACTGGAATTACAGGCTTAGGTTTTAATATTGGTATGCTTTTACAAGGGATTGCGGATTATGGATTGCTGACACTTTTGATCGTAAGTGCCCTGGTCTGTATTGTTCTAGGCATGGGTATGCCTTCTGTAGCAGCGTACGCGGTTGTTGCCGTACTCGTTGCTCCCACTCTTATACAATTGGGAGTTGAACCATTAGCTGCCCACTTATTTGTCTTTTATTTTGCCATCGTCTCTAATTTTACTCCGCCAATTGCTGTTGCGTGCTTTGCTGCTGCACCTATTGCTCAGGGCAGTCCACATAAAATAGGTTTCCGGGCCATGCAACTAGGCATTGTTGCATACATTGTCCCATTTTTATTCGTTTATGCACCGGAACTATTAATAAACCTTGATGGTAGTCAAGCATGGGTAGCAACTGGGATTTCTTTAGCTACAGCTGTCTTTGCGTGTTACCTCTTGGCCATGGGAGTAGAGGGATATCTCTTTGATCGTTTACATTACGGAAAAAGAATCATAGTCACAGTTATAGCCGCATTTCTGTTTATGCCTTATACCATGTGGGAGTATAGCTGGATTTTAAACTATTCAGGTCTTGTTCTCGGTATTCTTTTCATTTTAAATGAATGGAAATTGAAAAAAAAAGATTTTCAACCTTTAACTACCAAAGAGAATTATAAACTTCAAAATGATTAAACGTAATGTAAAAAAGACGCGGTTTCTTCCTGAGTTTTTTAGAAGCCGCGTTTTTCGTTACCTGGAAAAATGATTAGAGGAATGGTAAACGTGAGAGAAATTAAATTTAATCCCATACGATCGATCGAACGAAGCATAGATGTCTTACAAGCATTTACTACGGTTAATGAAAAGCTCACTTTAGAAGAGGTCGTTGAATACACAGGAATCCCCAGGTCTACGGTTTATAGGATTTTATGTACGCTTGAGAGTCGAAGAATGGTAGAGTTCGATGAAAAAGAACAAAACTATAAACCAGGGCTTAAGCTGATTGAAATGGGAGTGTTTCTCTCCTATTCCCTTGATGTGTATCAAGAAGCGGAAGATATTCTCCTACGCCTGCAGGCAGATACGAAACAATCGATTGTAATGGCGCTAGGGGATGAAGAGGACATCATATATGTTTTTATTAAAGAAAACAGTGAAGGGTTAAAGTTTTCATCAGTCGTTGGCCAACGCCGTCCTTACGTATATGGGGTCTTGGGATATACCTTACTCGCCTTTGAAGAAACAGATAAGGTAGAGCGGATCTTGGATAAAGATATTCCTAAACGAACGAAATATACAGTAACAGAGAAAGAGAAAGTAATGCGTAGGCTTGAAGATATTCGTTCAAAAGGTCTGTTTACAGAAAAGGATGAAACCACAATAGGGGTTACAGGAGTGGGAGCGCCGATTTTAATCAAAAGGGCAACCTGAAGCAGCCGTCGGGATTGTAGGTCCCTCTGTTCAGCTAAAAGGACCAGAACTTGCAAAGGCCGAAAATCTCCTTTTGAAAGCAACACAAGAGATATCCGTCCGTATGGGTTACAAAGGTAAGTATTTCAAAGAGAAGAAAGATTCTTTACTTTTAAGCAGGGAGGATAGGTCCTAGTGAAAGCGATAAGAAAGCAAGAGAGAAAATATGGAAGCATCGGGGTAGAGGAAGTTCCACTGCCTACCTGTACTGAAAATGAGGTGACCGTACGAATCAAAACAGCGTCTGTGTGCGGGTCTGATATTCACGCATACACCTTTTCGCCAACTCATCACTATATAAACACCCCGATTACGATGGGGCATGAATGTGCAGGAGAGGTTATAGAGGTTGGATCAAACGTAGAAGATTTTGTTCCAGGTGATCCTGTTGTAGTGGAGGCCATTTTGTATTGTGGAAAGTGTTCTTCTTGCATGCAAGGAAACACTCATTTATGCAACGAGTTTGAGGTAAGAGGAATGAAGATGGATGGTGTTTTTACGGAGCAAATCGTGACGAAACCAAAATACCTACACAAAGTTCCTTCAGAGTTGTCTTTTGAACAAGCTTGCCTGGTTGAGCCTTTAGCAGTAGCAATTCATGCGGTTGTAGACAATTGTGACGTAACCCCCGGCGAGCTGGTTCTAATTTCAGGACCTGGCCCCGTTGGTATACTTACAGCCCACGTCGTTCGGTCAATGGGAGCGATCCCGGTTATAACTGGACTGTCAGATGATGAAAAAGCGAGGTCCCCGTTGTTGCGAAAGAATGGCTTCCACGCAGTGAATGTAGAAAAGGAACAAATGACTACTTATCTTCAACATCACTTTAAAACAGATAAAGTAGGGGTGGTAATTGAATGCTCAGGATCTCCCCTTGCGCTTCAGTCGAGTTTACAGGTGTTACAAAAAGGTGGTGTGGTCACCCTTGTAGGCCTCTATTCGCGCCCTGCCCAAATAGACTTAACCCACCTAGTGAGAAGTGAGATAAGTATTCGTTCAAGTTGCGCTTATAAATGGAATAACTTTCGACAAGCGATTAATTTATTAGCAACTAAAAAACTAGAGTTAAGTGATCTTATCACACTCTATTCCATACATGAGGCGGAAAAAGCATTTGAAGATGCTATTTGCAAAAAAGTTGTTAAGCCTGTTTTTAGATTCTAACAATGTATAAGGGGAGGTATCTAGTATGTATAGTTTAAAAGGACAAGTCGCTTTGATAACAGGAGCAGCACACCCTCTAGGTATTGGACGATCCATTGCGAATCATCTGGGCAGCCACGGTGCCAAGATTGTGATAGGTGACATTGATCAGACATACTTGGAAAGCGCTGTACACGATTTAGAGGCGAAGGCATATCTGCTTCTAGTTACGATGTAGATGTTAGTAATCTAGAAGAAATTAAAAAACGGTAGACACTGTGATTAAAAAAGAAGGACGGGTTGATATATTAGTAAACAATGTAGGGGCACCAGCAAGACAGATAGAGAAAGTGTGGCTGGTGGCTCTGACTCTACTGCTACATCAAGCAGTACGCCTCTCCTTGGTATTTCAAATGCTACCGTCGAACAATGGGAAAAAATTATTAATGTTAACTTAAATAGTGCCTTTTTTTGCTCTCAAGCAGTTCTTCCTTATATGAAAAAGCAGGAGTATGGCCGCATTGTTAATTTTGCTTCCATAGCTGGCCAGCGAGGTGTAAACAAAATTGAATCTTTCACCTCAGGCCCGTATGCCGTAGCCAAAGCAGCCATCATAGGCATGACACGTCAACTTGCACTAGAAACAGCAGAGTATGGAATCAATGTAAATGCTGTTTCTCCAGGTTTTGTGAAATCAGCGCGTGGACAAGCATTAGAGAGCTTACCGGAAGAGCATAAAGAAGCACTGTTGCAATCAATACCTAAAGGAAGGTTTGGTGACCCTGAAGAGGTAGCTAGTGTTGTACTCGGTCTTTGCACCACCCAGTTTCAGTATGTAACAGGACAAACAGTTAACGTGAACGGTGGCATGTACTTTAGTTGATTGATTAGGGGAACCTTTTGATAAGGATGTGAAACCTGTAAACAAACCCTTATGGCATTTTGTGCTGTGTAAGGGTTTTTATATTCCAACATACAGAAAGAGTAAACGGTTTTTATAAATATCTGAATATTTTTTATAATTCATTGACAGTAGCATAAAACTCGTGCTACTTTTATTATAACAAAAATGAGATGGTCATCTCATCTAGTGAAACGAAAGGGGAGTTATGATGAGCACAGTAGTTAGTTATAAAGAAGAAACCCTTAATGTGAAGGGGTGTAATGTAAGAGTCTTACGGAAAGGAGAAGGAGAACAGGTACTTTGGCTCCACGGAGCAAATGGTGGCGGATGGAATCCTTTCTTAGAGGAGTTATCCAGCATTTTGAAGTAATAGCGCCCGATCACCCTGGTTTCAACGACTCAGATGTTTGCAAACACATGGACAGCGTCGAAGACATGGCTTTCCATTATCGTGATTTTCTCGATTTGCTGGAAATAGAAAGCGTTTCCATTTGTGCGAGTTCCCTCGGTGCATGGATTGGACTTCAATTTGCACTGACTCACCAACACAGAGTCAAAAAACTGGTGGTTTCGAATGTAGCAGGTATAAACATTCCTGGCGTGGAATCCATTGATCCGTTTAGCATGACTATTCATGACCTTTCTCAACGCCTTTTTTATGATAAATCTAAAGCTCCTCAAATGCCGCCTCTAGATAGCATGCCAATCGAAATGTTAAAAAATAGATCCATGCATGCAAGACTCATGTGGGAGAAGGGATATGATCCTAAATTATTATCCAGAGCGGAAGGTCTTCACGTCCCAACCTTGATTATATGGGGAGAAAATGATGAACTTATCCCAGTCGAAAACGGAGAAAAGCTAGATGCTGCATTGCCAAATTCAAAACTTGTTGTATTTGAGGAAACTGGACACTTACCTTACATCGAAAAGCGAGAAGAACTACTAAAAGAAATTTCAAAATTTATATAAAGAAGGAGTGGATCATAATGGTTCAAGCGTTTGGATTCCATTTAATGCCTTACAAAAATATGCCTGAGGATTTTAATGATAAGTATGAGAGCGCATGGGTAAACTTCTCCAATTCTCATTTTGATCATGAATTAGCAAATGAGCTTTATAATTCTTACCTAGATGAGTTGGAATATTGCGAAGAAGTGGGTTTTGACGGGATTGGAGTCAATGAGCATCATCAAACTGCTTATGGATTAATGCCCTCTCCTAATGTAATGGCTGGTACGTTAGCAAGACGAACAAGCCGCGCAAAGATTGCAATCTTGGGAAATGCTATTTCCCTTCATGAGCATCCACAGCGTGTAGCAGAGGAAGTTGCCATGCTGGATGTCATCACGAAAGGTAGAATCATTTCTGGTTTTGTGAGAGGAATCGGAGCAGAATCTTATTCTTTCCGTTTAGATCCTACGAAATCAAAAGACCGATTTTTTGAAGCACACGATATTATTTTAAAAGCCTGGACTGAAGATGGACCAACTTCCTACCATGGTGAACACTATGATGCGTTTAATATTAACTCCTGGCCGAAGACTTACCAAAAACCTCATCCGCCAATTTGGTGTCCTTCACAGGGGAGTAAGGATACAATTAAGTTTGCTGCCCAGAAGCGTTATACCTATTTGCAGACGTTTAGCTCTATTAAAAGTGTAAAGAAATCTTTTGATGCATACCGGGAAGCAGCAGAAGAAGAAGGGT
Organism: Thalassobacillus sp. C254; assembly: GCF_001310615.1. NCBI lineage: Bacteria > Bacillati > Bacillota > Bacilli > Caryophanales > Bacillaceae > Thalassobacillus > Thalassobacillus sp. C254. The sequence continues at coordinate 28,328 of NZ_BAXQ01000024.1, forward strand.
ACACAGCACAAGCAAGCCAGTTAGGATGGTCCGTGCTTATCTACTGTGCTGAAACAGACGAACAAGCTTATCGCGAAGCAGAAGAACATGCAAGGTACTTTTTTGACAAACTAATGGTCATGCCAAGAGACTTTTTCTTTCCACCTGGTTATATCCCACCAGAAGCAATGCAACAAATTTTGAAAACCAAGGCCGGGTTAGGTACACCCGGTGCATTAAAGTTTGAAGATCTAGTAAACAATGGATATATTCTTGTAGGATCCCCAGAAACAATTAAACAAAAGCTTAAAGAGTATCATTCTGAGCTTGGGTTTGGTGTAGTTAACATGAATATACAATTTGGAAATATGACGCACGAGAGAACGATGAATAATATTAGACTACTTGGAAAACATGTGATCCCTATGCTTCATGAACTTGAAGACCAGCCTAAAACAGTACAAGGATAGCCAAAAGGGGGGAGGAGAGGAACACTTTCCTCCCTTGTCAGTAATAAAAGAGAGAAAGGAGCAGGGAGGTTGGCAAAAAATCCAGTTAAGGAAGCATTAGTGATCATTGATATGCAAAATGATTTTTGTTCTTCCGATGGAATGATGGCCAAGAGAGGGATCGATGTCTCGTCAGTTCAATCGATTGTGCCTAATGTTCAAAGAGCTGTGGAGCATGCAAAAAGAAATGAATGTTTGATTATTTACATTCAAACACATCACCATTCACTTTCAAATGCACCGGTCTGGGAGAGTCGAAGTGAAGGCGTTCGACAACTATGTAGTACGCTATGGGGGAAGGATTTTTATGGCATAAGACCAGAGAAAAATGATTTGGTTATAGAAAAAAATAGATATGATGCTTTTTTAGGAACAAATCTAGATCTTATTTTAAGGTCCCAAGGTGTAAATAGGGTGCTGTTTGCCGGGTGCACAACCAATGTCTGCGTAGAAAGCACGGTTCGGCATGGGTTTATGCTTAACTATGAAACCATCACACTTGAAGATGCTACAGCAGCCTATTCACAGAATGAACATGAAAATGCTCTCTTTAATTTAAAACAATACTTCGGCAAGGTAAGGACCATCAACAATTATTTTAAGGAAAGGGAACTTTTATCAGGTAATAATTAAAAGTTTTCCCGGAAAGGAGAGAGATGTGAAGCTACTTGCCATATCAGGAACAATCGTAGGAAGTAAAACAGGAGCAGTGTTAAACAGCGTAGCCTCCAAAATTAAAGAGCAGTACTCGGAGGTAGAGGTGGAGACTATTAATTTAAAAGATTTTGACGTTGAATTTTGTGATGGTCGTGATCCCTCAGCTTACACAGGTGATACCCGAAAAATCATCGACAAAATTACTAATGCTGATTGTTACATTATAGCAACACCCATCTTTCAAGCTTCCATACCTGGAACGTTAAAAAACTTATTTGATTTACTTCCCGTGGAGGCAATGAAAAATAAGGGTGTCTCTGTTCTTGCCACTAGTGGCTCATATAATCATTACCTTGTAATGGAGAACCAGTTAAAACCTATCCTATCATACTTTAAAGCATACACCTTGCCATCCTATGTTTATATTCACCGAGATCACTTCGATGAACATAACGAGGTGGTTGATAAGGAAATGGTGGAAAGGCTGCATAGATTTATAAATGACTCTGTTAGCTTCTTTGGTGCAATGCACACGAAACAATGAAGGGGAGGGAAAGGGAGAATCTTATGAGCAAGTATAAAAAGAAACCAAAAGCAGCATTTACGACCTCTTCTAAAAAGCAGAAAGAACTTCTTCACCTCCCCGATTTATTGTTTGTCAAGTATTGTGAAAAAGAGTTTTTTATCAACCGAGGGATGTATAACACTATAGAGAATATCTTTTATCAAAAAGGAGCGACTCAGATTCTTGATCGGCGAAAACTAATCATAGAGTTTCTCCTTTATTTGGATAAAGAAAAAGGAATCAAGTCAAACGGAAGAGTGAAATTTGGAAGTCATGGTTTAGTTACTAGAATCAATGTCTTTTTATCTCGAGCTCATACACTCTCCAATCAAGGAGAAATAGCTCAAAGCTGAGGAGGAGCAGGTCATGTCTACAAGAAATGAAAACGAAAAAAACTATCCTCATAAAAGCCAATTCCCCAAACCTATCGTACTGTATGATGATTTACATTCAAAAGTAGCTTATCTTTTAGGTGGAGATAAGCATTTAAATGAACAGATGGTCAACTTTATGATTACAGAAGGGAAGGGACTAGTATACGTCTGTATTGAAAAGGACATGGCAAAACGCTTCAACCTAAATAGCTTGAAGAAAGAAGGAGAAGATCATTACAAAGAGTTCACCGTTTCAGTAGATCATATAGATAGTACAACAGGAATTTCTGCTTTTGAACGTTATCAAACAATAGCTTCGTTTGATAACAAAATGACTGAACCAAAAGATTTTCAACGACCTGGACATGTTTTCCCTTTAATCAGTAAACCTAACAAGCTTCTTGAACGGGAGGGAATTGCGGAAGCTGCTTTGGTGGCAGTGAAAGAGAAGGGGTTAGGGAAGATCGCAACCGTTTGTGAGATATTAAATAAACAAGGGGATATTGCATCATTCGAAGAGGTTAAACAATTGGCGACATATCATAACATGGAGATTTTTAATTTTAGTTCGCTTCTTAAAATACAAGCACTTGAAACGACTTGGCTAAAAGTTGAAAATGAAGAAGTCATCGATCCTGCCAAAGGTGTTAGTGTTTTAGAATTGAAAAATGACTATCTAGATGAAAGATACAAGGTTTATTTTAACTCTTTAGGCAATATGAAAATGGAGACGATTTATTATCAACCATGCCATATTGGTGATTTATTAAACTCAACTGCCTGTTCATGTTTGTTGCATTTTAAAGACTATTATGAGCAATTAGAGAATGGTTTGATACGCACGATTGTTTTTGGATTTACACCAGAAAGGAACGTTTCTAAAACAAAGCAGGGGTGCGTCCAGCAAGCAGTTATGAGGGAGATTGAACGTCTTATAAAAGAAAGAATAGTTTCCCCAGCTCATTCTAAGGTATATGTATAACCTCTCACTGTCCAATAGTGAGGGTTTTTTTATTTTTTAGTTGAGTGATTAAAGCACAAAATATTGACAATTGTCTAAAAAATTGATAAAGTCTACTTATAAAATGAGATTGCCAACTCATTTAGTGAGTTACACAAAGGGAGTGTAATTCTATTTTAGAAATCAAAGTATTAACAAGAAGACTTAAATATTTGGAGGCATGATTATGTCTAATCAACCCGTTGTTATTGCTGGTGCAGGACCCGTTGGTGTAACGCTTGCTGAAATACTTAGTTTAAATGATATTCCTGTGTTGCTTGTGGAAAAAGAAGCTGAACCAAATAAAGAGTGGCGGGCATCAACTTTTCACGCTGGAACCATGGAATTATTAGAACAAGAAACAGGTGTAGTTGATCGTATGTTGGAGAAAGGTTTTAAAGCATACAAAGTCCACTACAGAGATCGAAATGATGGGCTATATGCAGAGTTTGATTTTAGCCAAATTTCTGACATAACCAATTATCCGTTTCGCTTACAGTGCTCTCAGGCTACTTATGTTCAACTAGTCTTTGAACGGTTAAAGGACCGTTCAAATGTCGAAGTTATTTTTAATTCTGAGGTTGTTGATTATACCAGAATGAAGATGAAGTAAGTGTTACGATAGGGACGCCGGAAGGAGAAAGAGTCCTCAAAACTCCTTATTTGCTTGGAGCGGACGGGGGAAGAAGCAAGGTCCGGAAATTAACAGGTGTGCAGTTTGATGGCTATACTCATGAAGAACGATGGTTATTGGTCGGCACTCCTACCGATTTTCATGATTATATTCCTGATTTAGCCTATGTTAACTATATATCAGATCCTAACGAATTTTTGTTTATTTTACGAGTGCCAGAAGCGTGGAGGTTTCTATACCCTGTGAAACCGGATACACCTGAAAAGGAAGCCCTGGATCCACACAATATTCAAAAGACAATTCAAAAAGCCCTTAATACGACTGACCATTTCCCAATTGTAGAAAATACCATTTATCGGATACATCAAAGAGTAGCTGATAAGTTTTATAACGGAAGAGTCGTTTTAGTAGGGGATGCTGCTCATTTAAATAGCCCAATGGGCGGTCTGGGTCTTAATAGTGGCATACACGATGCGGTAGATCTCAGCCGCAGGTTAGTACGTATCTTTAAAGAAGGATCTAATCGAGAAGCCGAATTAAGAAAGTACAGTGAAGTCCGTCAACGTGTGGCGAAAAATTACGTAAAAGCTATAAGCGAAAAGAATACCAAGTTAATGAAAGAACAAGATGAACAGGAAAGAAAACGCCTGCAAAAAGAACTGAGTGAAGTGGCTAACGACCCTGAAAAAGCTAGGGAGTGGTTGATTAATTCTTCGTTAATTGCCAGTGTCCAAGATCAAGGCATTGGGAAACCTCCTGAAGTTAATCCCACAAAGTGAATAAATAGTAAAGAAGAAACAGCAAGAGTGTAGATGACTCTTGCTGTTTCTTCTAGCTGTCATTTTAAAGAAAAGGAGATAGTTACATGAAACAAGCACATATCTGGATTAATAATGAAGAACGAAAAAAGGATAATTATCAGTCAGTCACGGATCCGGGAGATTTTCGCAGAACTGTGGGACAAGTAGCGGTAGGAGAAGTATCTGATGTAGAAGATTGTGTGGAATCAGCTCATGATGCGTTTAAGACATGGAAAGGCGTCTCGTTGGATCAAAGAATTTCTTTTTTACAAAAAGGGGCTTCTTCTTTAACGAAGGATCTAGATGAACTTGCAGAACTTGTTTCTTCGGAAAACGGTATGCAAATCTCTACAACAAAAGCAGAACTATTACTAGCTTTAAATGGTATTCAGAATCTCATAGAATTGGCCAGGGACTACTTTACTACTCCATTAATTGAAGATGAAGAAAGCTGGGTGAAAGTTGAAAAAGATCCGAAGGGGGTTATTGCAGGAATCGTTCCTTGGAATGCTCCTATTGTATTGACGATGCAAAAGCTTGTACCAGCTGTTTTAAGCGGAAATACCATCGTATTTAAGCCTTCGCCTTTTGCTTCTCTGGGTACGTACGAAGTTATTAAACGAATGGCAGCCCCTCTGCCTCCGGGAGTAATAAACATTATTCATGGTGACGGTAAGGTAGGCTCAGCCTTAACTTCTCATCCTCATGTTCGGATGGTTTCCTTTACCGGTGGAGGAGAAACTGCCAAACACATTATGCGGGGAGCGGCTGATTCTCTTAAGGATCTTCACTTCGAGCTTGGGGGCAATGATGCAGCTATCCTTTTGGAAGATGCTGATATCCAAGAAACGGCCGCTGCCGTCATTCAAAGCAGTTTTAGAAAAGCAGGGCAGTATTGCTTTGCTACCAAAAGAGTATACGTTCCACATTCCATTTATGATTCTTTCTTTCATGAAATCGTTAACCACTTAAAAGAGGTTGAGGTTGGCCATCAATTGAATGAAAGTGCAACCTTTGGGCCCATGAACAACAAACAACAATTCGAACATGTTAAGACCCTCATACAAGAAGCCAAGGCACAAGGAGCAGAAGTCATTACGGAAGGAAAGAAGCTTCAGCCTGAGTTGTGGGAACATGGATATTACCTGTTACCGACAGCCGTAAAGGACATTTCTTTTGATCATAGGCTGGTAAAAGAAGAACAATTTGGACCCATTTTACCTATTGTTCCTTACAACGACCTTGAAGAAGCTATTGAAATGGCTAACAGTACAGAATTTGGTCTGGGTTCTTCCGTTTGGACCAATAACGAAGAGCTTGGGAAAGGTGTCGCTAAACAATTACAAGCTGGTTTTACTTTTATCAATGGTATCGCACAGTCCCGGCTAGGATATAAGCACATGCCTTTTGGTGGAGTCAAACAGAGCGGTATGGGAAGGGAAAACTCTGAGCTTGTATTTGAGGAGTATATAGACCACCACGCCATTCACTTTCATAAAGAGCGGAAGTAAAGAGCCGAACCGCATGAAATGATCTTACGGAAAAGCAAAAGCAAAATATAGATGACAGACAAGTAAAAATAAACTAAATATTCTTGACTATTTAAGTTCTCTTTTGCTATGCTTAAGTTAGTAAATGAGTTGGCAATCTCACATAATGAGTTAAGGGGTGTTTCACACATGAAAATTGCTTTATATAACGAAACAAAGGTTGGAGTTGTAAAGGACGACAAAATTTATGATGTGACAGATATAGTTTCTTGGGATGCAGATCACCCACAAGATTCGTTACTTACTTTTATGAAAAGCTACAAAACCAACAAGGAATTAATCGAGGAAAAGCTTACGGAAAACTTGGCCCAAAATCTTTCCGAGGTAAAACTAAATGCACCAGTTCCAAATCCTGGGAAAATTGTAGCGGCCCCGGTAAACTATTATCTGCACCAAGATGAAATGAATGAACAGTTTAACAATGCCGAGTATACGATTGAAAAATTAGGGTTCTTCTTGAAAGCGCCTTCTTCAATCATTGGTCCGGAGGATACGATAAAACTTCCTTTCAAAGATCGTAGAACAGACCATGAAGCAGAGCTGGCTTTCATCGTAGATAAACAAGCGAAAGATGTTCCCGCCTCCGAGGCCCATAAATATATATTTGGTTACTTTGGATTACTAGACATAACCGTACGGGGAAAAGAAGATCGTCCTTGGAGAAAATCGTTTGACACCTTTACTCCGATCGGTCCGTGGATTGTCACAGCGGATGAACTAGATACTCCCAATGAAGTAGACTTGAATCTGTGGGTAAATGAAGAAAAGCGTCAAGAAGCAAATACGAGAGACTTAATCTATGATTGTTATAAATTTTTAGAAGCAGCCTCCGCTGTTATGACACTAGAACCGGGGGATATCTTGACAACCGGCACCCCTCAAGGAGTTGGTCCCATTACAGCTGGAGATAAAGTAACCCTGCAAATTGAAAGAGTTGGAGAGTTTAAGGTCTCTGTTGATTATAAATAGGAGGGGTAAAGATGAATTCTGGTTCTAATCAAGAGCTTGAGAAGCTACATGAGAAATTAGAAGAAGAGAATCTAGGTCCACTTTGGTCATCCATACACGAGTTAAATACCATTGAACCTAAATCCAAACCCATTCCCTACCTTTGGAAAAGCGACCTTATAAAAAAACGGCTAAAAGAAGCTGAAGAACTTTTAACGGTGGGTGATGGGGCAGACCGCCGAGCAGTCTTTTTAATTAACCCTGGGATGAAAGATTTAGAACCTGTTGGTTGGGGCGGTGCCACTCAAACATTATATGCTGCAGTTCAAGCAGTCAAGCCAGGAGAAATAGCTCCAGCTCACCGGCATACAACCACTGCGTTGCGCTTTATTATTGACGGACATGGAGGCCAAGGACGAGTAAATGGTGAGAGAATCAATTTTGAACCGGGAGACTTCTTAATTACACCAACCTGGACCTGGCATGATCATACAAACATTGATGATGAAGAGGTACTATGGATGGACTGCTTGATGTTCCCTTTACCAAGTTTCTATCTACGTGTTTTACCGAATTTCATGAAAAAAAACAACAAGACCTGCTTGTAGAAGATGATTATAGTATAAAGAGGTATAACGGTGGGATGACTCGTCCAATCAGTGACCGTAAAGAAAAAATAGCTCCACTAGGACGTTATACATGGGAAAAAACAAAAGCAGGGATCGAAGGTCTTTCTAAATTAGAGGCAGATCCTTATGACGGGTATGCAGTGGAATATATAAACCCAACTACCGGTGGAGATGCAGTAGATCGAATTGGAGCACGCATGCAAAGGCTAGATCCGAAATTTAAAGGGAAAGCTCATAGACATGTCCATAGCACAATTTACCATGTTTTTGAAGGTGAAGGTTACTCAATCGTAGAAGGAGAACGATTTGATTGGTCTAAGGGAGACTTTTTGGTGGTTCCTACCTGGTGCTGGCATGAACATGTAAATACCTCAGATACAAAAGAGGCTTACCTTTTCTCTACGAATGATTTACCAATCATGGAAGCGTTTAACTTTGAAAGAGTAGAAGAGTACGAGGAAAATGACGGGCATCAAAAAGTGGAAAAGATATTTGAACCTATCAAAACTGGTGTAAAATTATAAGGTGTTATTAAGACGACAAAAGCTACTCAAAGCTTCTGTCGTCTTATTTTCTTTCACGGAATATGGATCACACCAAGCTGTAAAGAATGAGATTTTCTTGGAGGTGATTATATATATATGTTCACTCAATGTACACGCTGGATGAACAATGTGGAATTCACCATAATCAGGATATTAACATGTTCAAACGAATAGTGGGGGAGGAAGATGATTTTTGCGTATGCCAAAGTAAGTTCTAGATATCAAAATTTGTTTCGTCATATTAAAGAGGTAGGCGATTAGGCCTGCGAGCAAATATATTTAGAATAACAATCTGGACAATACTTAGAAGTTTCTCGTTTTCACTTTTTCTTCTCGCCTTTTCCTTTTTCAACAAGTTAATCACTTTTGTTGTAGTGGGAAGGTTCTTGATCGTCTCATCAAACCCCATCTCTCCTTTCAGCGGAACGGCAACATTAACCTGGGCACCCATCCTGCCATTGATTATGTGTTACTGGCTGAATTGTAATTATCACTCTTAAGGAATTAAGAGTTACGTAAAGACTTTGCTAAATTTTCTGACATTTATGTTGACATTATTTTCTTTCACAGATATTATAAAATGAAACCAGGGTGTAACGGGTTACACATTGGTTTTTATAAGAACGAGGAAGAGGTTTATGAATGACAACGATTAAAGATGTAGCCAAACAGGCAGATGTTTCTGTAGCCACCGTTTCTCGTGTTTTAAATAACAATGGCTATGTTAACGAAGATACGAGAAAAAAAGTATTGAAGGCTATCGATGCATTGAATTATAAACCAAACTCTGTTGCTAGAAGTTTATTTAAAAAACAATCAAAAACAATTGGTTTAATCATTCCCGACATTATGAATCCCTTTTTTCCAGAACTAGCCCGCGTGGTAGAAGATGTGATGCACCAACATGGATATACAGTCATTCTTTGTAATAGTGATGCAAACCCTGAAAAGGAAGCTCATTATCTCGATGTGCTAAAAAGTAAGTATATTGATGGAGCCATTATGGTAACGAATACTTTGAAACAAAAGCATATAGAATCATGGGATTTACCGCTTGTCGGGCTAGATCGCCCTCTAGAAGGACATATCCCTTCTGTGTATACAGATAATTTTCATGGTGCCAAATTGGCTGTTTCTCATTTACAAGAGCTTGATTGTCAACATATTGCACATATTCGAGGACCAAAGACTATTACTAATGCTCAGCAACGATACGAAGGTTATAAACAAGAAATACAAAAGCACGGGGCCTTTCGAGAAGAATTGGTTGTGTCAGGGGAATACCAATGGGAAACCTCAGAGAAAGTGACTACCGCATTACTCAAAAACATCCATATATAGATGGTATTTTCGCGGGGAATGATGTGATGGCTTTTGGTGTGATGAAAGCAGCTGAGAAAGTAGGGAGAAAGATTCCGCATAACCTTCAGGTAGTTGGTTTTGATGGCATCTGCTTAAGTGAAATGCTAACTCCTTCACTTACAACAATAAGTCAGCCAATAGAAGAAATGGGGAGAAAATCTTCAGAACTCTTACTTACAATAATAGAGGGGACCTTACCACTAGAGTATCCCAAACCCTTTAAGGGATCTTTAAAAATTCGATCTTCAACATTGAATGTTAGAAGGAGAGAGCATGATGGTACCTAAGGTCACAGTTATAGGAAGTATCAACATGGATTTAATTACAGAAACTACTCAAATTCCCATTCAAGGAGAGACAATCCTAGGCAATGGATTTAAAATGACACCTGGAGGAAAAGGGGCTAATCAAGCAGTAGCTGCAGCTAAGTTGGGTGGGGACGTTACATTTATTGGAAGGGTGGGTGATGATTTTTTGGAAATAAATTAATCGAACATATGAAAAGACAAAGGGTTTCCGTGGACCATCTGGAACCGGTTACACATTATCCTACAGGAGTAGCAAATGTCTTACTTTCTGATCAAGATAATCGAATTATAGTTGTGCCAGGGGCCAATAAAGCCGTAACTCCAGAAGTTGTTGAAACTTATAAAAAGGAAATTGCCCTTTCTGATGTATTATTATTACAGCTAGAAATTCCTCTTCAAAGCGTAGTAAAGGCTGCTGAAATTGCGAAACAGTACAATACAAAAGTCATACTAAATCCAGCCCCTATTCAATACCTACCAGAATTGCTTCTAGAAAATACAGACCTCGTAACTCCAAATCAACAAGAATTTAAACAACTTATCTCTTCAACCCAAAGAAACAAAGTAAAGAACGAACAATGTATTATCACCATGGGAAAGGAAGGAGCCGTGTATACAGAAAATCATATGAAGAAAAAGGTAAATGGCTTTGAGGTGCCGGTCGTGGATACCACTGGTGCTGGTGATACTTTTAACGGAGCTTTAGCGGTTGCTATTTCTGAGGCCAAACCAATAAACGAAGCAGTTTCCATTGCTAATGCAGCAGCTGCTCTTTCTATTCAAAAATTAGGCGCTCAGTCAGGAATGCCTGATAGGGATGAAGTGCTGGATTTCATATCAAATCACAGTAAAAAATAATAGGAACTGAGCGTTCCAACTACAGGGTAAGGAGGTGAGACAATGAATGAGGAGGTAAAAATGTTAAAAGAAATAATTGAATTAAATACAACGAATCCTCCGGGAAATGAAAATTTGGTTTGTGATTTTATAGAACAGAAGGCAAAGAATAGTAATCTCTTCTTAAACAGAACTTCAATCCAGGAGAATAGATCGAATCTACTCGTAGAGTGGGGGGAAGGAGAAGGCATAGATTTATTGTTCTCAGCCATATGGATACCGTTCAAACAGGCTCTTTAGAAAGGTGGGATGTCGATCCGTTTGTCGGGAAAGTGAGCCAAAAGAAAGTATACGGTAGAGGGGCTTCTGATATGAAAAGCGGCTTAGTCGCAATGTTCTTAGCTTTATTACAAATGTCAGATGAGATAGAACATACTAACAAGAAAATTGTGCTTGCATTAACTTCTGGTGAAGAAGTGGATTGTATAGGGGCAAAGCAACTTCTTAAAAGCATAGATTGGTCGGGTGTCAAAAGCATTGTCATCGGAGAGCCTACGGATAACCAAATTGGAATTGGACATAAAGGGGCGTTATGGGCAAAGGTCAAAACTTTTGGCAAAGCGGCCCATGGTGCCATAGCTGAATCAGGTGTTAATGCAATAGACCTTATGAACAAAACTTTGCCTCATGTTTATAAATGGTTGGAGGAGCATAAATGCAGCCACGAAAGTTTGGGATCAAGTACCTATTCACTTAATCAAATTATTGGGGGAAACCAACCCAATGTGGTACCTGACTACTGTGAGGCAATTATTGATATTAGAACTGTGCCACCCCAAAACCATGAAGAGATAATTCATAGATTAAAAAATCAAATAGAAAAAAGCAGTGATATTCAAATAGAACTCCTATTGGATAGACCTTCGGTTTTTTACTTCTAAGGACAGTGTTTTTGTAAAAGAAGTAGAAAGTTGTACAGGCATTTCTCAGTTTAGAACGGTACCCTACTTTACCGATGGATCCATATTTAACAAAGAATCCACCATCCCAATGATTTTATTAGGCCCAGGATTAGCGGAAATGGCCCACCAACCAAATGAGTTTGTGTATATCAAATCTTACTTAGATGCTATCGAACACTATAAGAAAATTATACGTCATACATTACGAACAAGCTATTAATGAACACACCAAGTTTAAAAGAAGTTTATCAGTTTTCCTAAAAGGAGGGTAATCGTTGAGTGACAAAATTTTTCCTGAAAAACCAGATTATATTTTCCGAATTTTCAAACAAGTAAAGCCGGTTATTGGGATGATACATTTGAGGCCTTTACCTGGCTCACCCCATTACAAGGGCCATGGATTAAGTGAAGTTTATGAGTGGGCGGTAAAAGATGCAGAGACGTTACAATCAGGTGGCGTTGATGGATTTATTATTGAAAATGCATGGGACTTACCTTTTTCTAAACCAGATGATATCGGGTTTGAAACAGTGTCCTCTATGACATTGATAGCAGAAAAGTTAAAAGAGCATACACATCTGCCTATTGGTATAAATTGTTTGGCTAATGGAGCAATCCAAGGACTAGCAGTTGCAAAGGCAGTAGATCTTCCTTTTGTTCGTGTGAACCAATGGGTAAATGCCTATGTAGCAAACGAAGGATTTGTCGAAGGCGCTGCCGCCAAAGCATTACGTTACAGGTCTTTCATTAAAGGTGAATCCATTAAACTATTTACGGATGTTCATGTCAAACATGGGAGCCATTCTATCATAGCCGATAGAACCTTAGCTGATCAAACGCATGACGCTATATTTTTTGACAGCGATGTACTGATTGCCACAGGAACAAGAACGGGGAATGCAACGAAAGCTGAAGAAATTTTAGGAATTAAAAATAATACAGAACTCCCAGTCATCGTAGGAAGTGGAATGGACCAAGGAAATGCACATTCTATATTGGCTATTTCAGACGGTTGTATAGTAGGAAGTTCGTTAAAAGAAGAAAGCAAGTGGTGGAATCCAGTATCTTCGGATAGAGTAAAGCTATTTATGGAAGAGGTGGAAAAAGCTAGACAGGGAGAGGAAATTGTAGATGACTAATCACTTGTTAGTTATAGGAACCATTAACATGGATCTTGTAGCCAAAGTTCCTGGGTTTCCCAGACCTGGTGAAACGATTGCTTCCAACTATTATGTAGAAAGTTTAGGAGGGAAGGCCGCTAATCAGGCAATTGCTGCAAAACGCTCAGGGGCTGAAGTTTCCTTTATAGGAAAAGTAGGAGGTGATTCCTTTGGCAGAGAGGCATACAAACAGTTAATAGAGGAGGGTATCAATGTAGAATATTTAATGCAATCCGACAAAAAATCTACTGGGACTTCCTTAATCGTTGTAAATGAAGATGGTGAAAATATGATCATCACCAATTTACAAGCAAACACAGACTTATCTATTAACGAAGTAGAGCATTCACTTTTAGCGTTGGAAAATGTAGAGGCTGCTCTCCTGCAATTAGAAATGAGTTCAGAAATGATTTCAACAATCATCGCCACCTTGAAAAAGAGACAAATTCCTATATTTGTGAACCTAGCTCCCGTAATACCTATTTCATTAGAAACACAGAGTTTAATTGACGTACTTATCCTTAATGAGGTAGAAGCTTCTCAATTGTCAGGTATTCATGTCCACGATAAAAAACGGCTGAACAATCCGCTTTTCTGATTAAAAAGCATATCAACCAGAAAATCATTGTTACTTTGGGTGCAAAAGGAGTGCTAGTCTACCATAAAAATGAGTTTTATTATTACAGAGCTCCTCAAGTGAAAGCACTCGATTCTACAGCAGCTGGAGATTGCTTTTGCGGAGTATTAGTCACACACTGGTTAAAGCATAAAGATATATTAAAGGCAGTTCAGACTGCGATTCATGCGGCTTCGTTATCTGTGACTAGGTATGGAGCTAAAGATTCTCTGCCTTTCGAAGAAGAAATAGATGTTTCACAAGGAAGACATCAGAGCAAAACAATTATTACTAAAAATTAGGGGGAAATGTTATGAAGCGAAAATGGAAATACTCACTAGGATTGTTCGGTTCTACATTACTTATAATGTCAGCTTGTGGAGAGGTAGAAGAAACTGGCGGAGGAGAAATGGAAACGGAGGAAGGCGAAGTTGATGCAGCAGTAGAAGCTGGTGAAGATGCGCCTACTATTGGATTTACTGTGATCAATCAAGAAGCTTGGTTTTTACAGAGATGGTAAAAGGGGCAGAGAACGCAGCTGAAGAATTGGATGTTAACTTAACCGTTTTTAATGCTAATAACGATTCAGTAGCTCAATATAATGGGGCTGAAGATTATATCAGTTCAGGTGTTGATGCCTTAGTTATCAATGCGATAGATGTAGAAGCAATGAAGCCAATTGTAGAGAGAGCTGAAGAAGAGGGAATCCCTGTCATATCTATAGATTCGATTATCGAACATGACGCAGTAGATGTTCAAATTGGGGTGGACAACTATGATTCGAGTGTAGAATTAGGTCATTATTTTAATGAATACGCAGAAGAAACATGGGGAGATGAAGACATAAAGATAGGAGCAGTTTCTGCGTTAAATTCCCCAATTCAAATCAATCGGCAGGATGGTTTTATGGATACCATTCTAGAAAATGAAAATATAGAGCTTGTTAATACAGTTGATGGAGAAAACGTTCAAGAGCGAGCCCTATCAGCTTCTGAAGATCTATTAACGGCAAATCCAGATTTACAAGCAGCGTTTGCAACTGGGGAACCAGCTTTTATTGGAATGACATCTGGAGTCCGTTCTCAACAAAGGCAAGACGATCTTAAACTGTTTGGTTGGGATCTAAGTGAACAAGTCATTGAGGGCATAGATGAGGGGTACGTAGAAGCCGTTTTACAGCAACACCCTGATGAATACGGAGCCAGTGCTATAGAATCAGCTCACGCACTTCTTAATGGTGAAGAGGTAGAAGCGGAAATCGATATTCCGGCTAGTATTGTAACAGAAGAAAATGTTGATGATTTTCGTTATCTCTTTGAGTAAATAAATAGTTCATTTTTTATAAGGGGTTGTTTAAGTGGATAATCACGAGTATCAAATAGAAATGCGTGGTATAGAAAAAGCTTTTGGGCCTGTTAAGCCTCTTCAGGGAGTGGACTTAAAATTAAATAAAGGAGAGTGTTTGGGTTTATTAGGGGATAATGGAGCTGGAAAATCTACTTTAATGAAAATTTTAAGTGGTGTTATTATACCTGACAAAGGAAAGTTTTTTGTTGAAGGGGAAGAAACAAAAATAAAAAGCCCAAGAGAAGCCAAAAACCTAAAAATAGAAACCATTTTTCAAGATTTATCCCTATGCGACACATTAAGTGTTGCTAGCAACATGTTTTTAGGCAGGGAGCCTGTAAAAGGAAGGTTAATAGATCAAAAAAAGATGCATCAGCAAGCTAGAAGTGAGTTAGACAAATTAGGTATCAATATCGCATCAACAAAACTACGAGTTCAAAACATGTCAGGTGGACAACGGCAAGCTGTCGCTATTGCTAGAGCTATGATATTTAAACCAAAAGTTTTGATAATGGATGAACCTACCGCGGCCTTAGGAGTAAAAGAAGTAAACATGGTATTAAATTTAATTAATACGGTCAAGGCACAAGGTGTAAGTGTAATATTGATCACTCATAGGTTACAAGACCTTTTTGAAGTATGTGATCGTTTAATGGTTCTTCACGAGGGTAAGTGCATTGATGACCGCACCATTGATCAATATGATTTAGAATCTATCATCCAATCAATTATGGGGAACCCACAAGAGGTGAAGGCCATATGAGTGAAGAGAAGGCACATGTGACTACAGAAATAAAAAGTAATCTAGAGTTAAATTATTCTTGGAAGCAATGGATACAAGAACATAAGCAAATCATTAGTATTTTTGGGATACTTCTGGCCCTTTGTGCATTCTTTGCGATTAGCAGTGATTCTTTTTTAACCCAGAGCAACATGATGAATTTGGTGATGCAGCTAGCACCTAACTTAATTGTCGCAGTAGCTATGACCTTTGTTATAACCACGGGCGGAATTGACCTTTCTGTTGGATCTGTTTTAGCGTTAGCTAGTGCCTTAACCGCAGTTCTTTTAGGGGCAGGACTCGCAAGCCCTATCGTCTTGCTTTTAGTTATTGTAGCGGGAGTTATAATGGGGACCATTAATGGTTACGTTGTGGCATATCATAGCATTCCTCCATTGATTGTTACTTGGCAGCGATGTTATACATTCGAGGGTTAGCCTTTTGATTACTGGAGGGTATTCCATCTCCATTGCAAGTGACGCCGCGTTGACGAGTATAGGAGTTGGGTCTTTCTTTGGTGTACCCGTTCCTGCCATACTAGCGATAGTTATTATGGTTATAGGTGTTATTGCTCTAAGAAACAGTAGATATGGGACATATGTTACCGGTATAGGTGCTAACGAAGAGGCTGTAAGACGTTCAGGGGTAAACACGAGATTTGTAAAATTAATCACCTACACGTTTAGTGGGGGAGCAGCTGCGCTAGCTGGGCTCATTCTAGCATCTAGACTAGGGTCAGGCTCGTCTAATATTGGTCTCATGTTTGAGTTAGACATCATTGCAGCAGTAGTGTTAGGCGGGACGGCATTATTTGGGGGAGCAGGGACTATCCTAGGATCTTTAATTGGTGTCACGATGATCGGCGTGATTAACAATGGTCTTACGTTAATGCAAGTATCACCCTATATCATCCAAATTATCGAAGGATTAGTACTGTTAATGGCTGTAATTATTAATGTTAGAATTTTCGGAAGAAAAAGAATGTAAGGGGCCTTTCATTATGCAAACAGTTCAAACGGTTCTCGGCAAAGTAGACATTGAAGATTTAGGAATCACATTAATGCATGAACACCTTTACGTAGATCGACGTCATCTGTGGGAAAAACCGCCCCACGTGTCAGAGGATTTTGCTTTAAGACCTGTTTCAATGTCGATTTTAAATGAGCTGAGACATGAACCTTATTCTAATTATGATAACAATTTTTATGTAGACCCTGACCTTGCTATAAAAGAAGTAGAGCATTTTCAAAAGTCTGGAGGCAAATCCATAGTAGATGTAACACCAGTGGCATAGGAAGAAACCCTAAAGCCTTAAAAGAGTTAGCATTAAAGACACAATCACATATCATTATGGGATGTGGATATTATTTAGAACAGTCCCATCCCTCCTTTATTCAATCAAGCTCACCTGAACAAATTGCAG
Organism: Thalassobacillus sp. C254; assembly: GCF_001310615.1. Lineage (NCBI taxonomy): Bacteria > Bacillati > Bacillota > Bacilli > Caryophanales > Bacillaceae > Thalassobacillus > Thalassobacillus sp. C254. Next base: position 45,314 of record NZ_BAXQ01000024.1, read on the forward strand.
CATATATTTGTCAAGACTTATACGAAGGTATTGATGATACCAATATAAAAGCAGGAATAATTGGTGAAATTGGGGTTAGTCCTCATATGACTGATCAAGAAATAAAGGTACTTAAAGGAGCTGCACAGGCTCAAAAACAAACAGGAAAAATATTAACAATCCACCTCCCAGGGTGGGAGCGTTACGGCCATGCTGTTTTAGATATCATTGAAAAAGAAGGAGCAAACCCGGAACAAGTGATTTTAGATCACATGAATCCCAGTTGTAAGGATATAGAATATCAGACTTCTTTAGCGGATCGGGGAGCCTTCCTAGAATATGACATGATTGGTATTGAACTTTTGTTTCCTGAGGGGCAGTCACCATCAGACCAAGAAAGTGCAGAAGCGATAGCTGCACTTATAGATAAGGGATACAAATCATCTATTCTACTTTCTCAAGATATATTCTTAAAAAGTTTATTAAAGCATTACGGCGGAGGGGGATTTGCCCACATCTTAAACAACTTTGTACCAAGGTTAAAGCGATTGGGTCTATCAGAGGAAGAGATTGATCATCTATTAATCGAAAACCCTAAAAATGTTTTTAAAAGAGCTGATAGCTAATGAATGATAATGAAAAGATGTATGATCAATGGCTATCAATTGTAAATGTGAGCCCTAGACCTGCCGGCAGTAAGAATGAGCAAAAAGTCAGAGAATTGATTAAGAAAGCTGTTTTAAATGAAGAGTGTACCTATGTTTCACAGTTTTTCCCTTATGAAAGTTGGGAACTTATGCATTTTTCCGGCTTAATGCAGGAGCATCCAGTTAAGGAACAAATAAAAGCCTACCCCGCTGTAGGAAGTAGCTCTGGTCAAGACATAAAAGGCTATGTCGAGCGTATTGGATACACCAATATATGGGATATGTATCTATGGCCAAGGTATGGTGTATTCAATACTGAAGGGGCAGTTATAGCTTATATTACTTCAAGACCAGATGGTGAAGCATTGAGTCAAACCTTATTGGAAGAATGGAAGTATCCTCATCTGATTACTGGAAGGGCTACGTTTCTCAAGTGGGAAGCGGCACTAGAGAATGGTGAAGACATATATGTATCTTTTTCTCTCCAAACAAAGACTGTTGAAAAACAAGATGGGGAAAATATTTGTATCTCATTACCCGGGAGGAAGGAAAATAACTTAATTATTGTTGGTGCCCATTATGATAGCATGTATAACACCAGGGGAGCCTATGATAATGCTTCTGGGGTAGCCATCCTACTAGAACTTATTAGACGATTAAAGTCGTTAGATTTAAAGGCTAACGTAAAAATAGTCTTTTTTGGTTCAGAGGAATTATTACTTGCTGGAAGTAACGCTTATGTTCAGTCGATTAGTAATACGGAAAGAAATACCCTTTCACTATTTTTGAATATCGACGGCGTAGGACGAGGGAAAATACTAGAAAGATGGTCGACCATAGAGGCGGAACAAAAACTTGCATATGCAAAAGAGCAGAGAAAGACATTATTCCCGCATTCCTTAGTAACTGTTCCTCCTCCTCCAGGTTCAGACCATTCTCCCTTTGTAATAAATGGGTATGATTCCATTATGCTAACAATCAATGACCAAGAGATCATCCACACTTTTAAGGATGAACCAAGTGAAGAGATCTATAACAATATGAAAAGAGTAGTAACATATGTTCAATATATTTTAGAAAATTACACATAAAGGAGGTTTTTTATGAAAGTATTACTCGTTGGAGAGTCATGGATGAAACATATTATACATGTTAAAGGGTTTGATTCCTTTACCACTTCAGAATATGAAGAAGGAGCACACTGGTTTCGGAGAGCAATGAAGGAATCTAACATTGACTTAACTTACATTAGGGCACATGAAATTGATGAACGCTTTCCAAACGAAATAGATTCACTTAAACAATTCGATGTGGTTCTCTTTAGTGATATAGGAAGTAATTCTTTCTTGTTACCTAGTCAAACCTTTAATCAATCCCAAAAAATGCCCAATCGTTTGCAGCTAGTGAAAGACTATGTGCTTGATGGAGGGGCTTTTGCTATGATTGGTGGTTATCTTTCTTTCCAAGGTATTGATGCAAAAGCAAAGTTCAAAGGGACGCCCATTGAAGACATACTTCCTGTACAGCTAGAAACTGGAGACGATCGAGAAGAGGTTCCAGAAGGTCAAATTCCTCTGCTTCAAAAGGAACATGAAATTCTAAAGGGGATCTCTGCAGAATGGCCAGCGTTTTTAGGCTACAATCGTATGAGAGTAAAAGATGATGCTGAGTTTATTATGAGTATTGGACCAAATAACCACCCATTTCTTGTAACAGGGGAATTTGGAAAAGGGCGTACGTTAGCTTCACCAGTGATTTTGCTCCCCATTGGGTCCACCTGAATTTGTAAATTGGGAGTATTACAATCCTTTTTGGAAGCAAGTTTTAGAGTGGCTTTGTCATAGGGATTAGCAATTTAGAAAAGATCTTTTTATAAATAGAATTTGTCTAAGAAAGATTACAACACGAAAACACCGCCGAATTAATAAAAGCGGTGTTTTTGTAGGCTTCAAAATAATTGTACTATAACTCAATCCTATACTTTTTTAAAATTAGGCACGCAAGATAGTGTGCCTTTGTCCTTTTAAAGTTGGTTACCGAACGCGTTTTACCACGGGTATTTCGGAAGTGCCTATGGGAAAAGTCTCAAATCAATCAAGCAGTAACTGTTTACTTCAGTGTAATAGTTACAATAGCTGCCCGATAAACCAAATCATTTTTCCAACATTATACATATGAATGATATAATAAAAGAAAAGGTGAAGGTCAACAAGAATAAGCCCAACTAAGTTTAGCTTAATGCTCTCTTATCCCCTAAAGGAAGGTGATGGGTATGTTTTTTTCACGAAAGTTGTCTTGGTTTCAGATTAGACGGATGAAAAAAGAAGGGGAGAAGTACGAAGTCACTGAAGAAAAGGTGATCAGAACCAAAGAAGGAAAGGCGATATCGTTTCTTTTTATGAAAAAGAAACAGAAAGAATGATATTGCTGCGGGACTACCATAGAGGAGTTCTACTGTGTGGATAAACTTGTTTAGATCCCCAAAAAAGAGGACTACATGTTCTGAGAGGGTGTAAATTTGTCCTAGGAACGGTGACTGGTTTTCTTGGTGTCTATAGAAGGCTCCCACTTTATTTACTGTGTCTTTCGCACTTCTTATCGATTTTCTCTTATTGTTCGTAGATGTCCCATCTGTTACAGGAGGGAAGGAGGTTGGAAAAGGAATGAGACCTATACATGTTACGTAGCCTTTGGGATTATAGGGTATTTATTTACTGGAGGTGTACATTTATTGAAAGAGTATTACACCGCAAAAGACGTTGCAGAGCTTTTTGATGTCTCCATTGATACTGTTGAAAAATGGGCAAAAGAAGGCAGGCTTAAAGATGAAACAGTGACCGTCTTTCCTAAGGAACAGTTTGATTCTGTGGGGAAAATGCATGCCATTGACCCTACGTTTAAAGAGCGCAGAGAATATGACTTGAATGAGATCGTACGGAGTAGAGATAGCAAGGTAATGGCTGCTTTAAAGGAATACCTGAAAAATAATCCACCAACAGAGAAGGAAGATCCTATCTACAGGGAGTATGAGAAGATGCGAAAGGTTCAGAAAAGAAAGTGGTAGACAAAAAAAGACCAATTCGGCCTTTGAGGGGGCACGTATGCCCTATCTAGAACATGGCGTTTTGGTCCTCTTTTTTGCATGTATTGGCTATTTTTTTGGTTTCATTCGAAAAAATTGAACCTTTTTTCCATCCTCCGTGTAAAATGTTTTCTTATCTGTTACATCGAACTTGGCCTTAGGTTTCTTCCACATCCGTTTTCTTCGCAAGCGAAATTTCCCGAAAAACATTCCAATCACCTTCCTTAAAGGCTTTCCTGGTCCTCTTTCCACCGATCAACAGCTCCGCTACATCTTTAAACGTATAAAAGTTTTTGTCACACACCATCCCTCCTCCATAGGATAAAGTTTTCTCTCCTTACTCCTATTTCGATATAGCCTAATTATACTGTTGTTTTTTGGAATTTACAGGGAATTTTAAATTTCATCACTCGAAGCAGAGGGTTTTTTTAATGTTTTCCAGAACCCTTTTCATTACATTAAGTGGGTAAAGGAAGTGAGGGTATGAGAACAAACCTTTCCACCAAGGAAAGACTTCTGAAGACAAGAAACCTGTTAAAAAAGCATACAGACGAGTTTCATGAAGTAACGATACGAGAGCTGGTTGACCTGTTTCAGGAGGAGTATGAACAGGACGTTTCCATAAAAGCAGTACGAGATGACATAAAGGAATTAGCCTCTTCTGGCTTATTTGACGTCATTGAATATCAGCCCAAAAACGGCATGGAGAAAACCTACAGCCATCAAACCAGGCTGTTTGAGATTCATGAGCTGAGAGTACTAATAGATGCTGTGTCTGCTGCGAGGTTTATTACGGTAGCTGAAACAGAAAAGCTGATCAAGAAGCTAAAGGAGCTAACGAGTGTGAATCTTGCAAGGCAGCTGGAAAATAGAATTTTGCTTTCTGAAGGCACAAAAACAGAAAACAAGAGAGTAAAAAGGATCATTCACGGGCTGCATGAAGCAGTTTGGGAACGAAGCGTTATTCAATTCCAGTATGGAAAGTATGATTTGGGAAAAGAGTTCCAGTTAAATAGAAACGGAGATTATTACTGTGTAAAGCCATATGCCGTTATATGGAATCATGACAATTACTATTTAATAGGCGAATATGAGCCGAAGGATATGAGACATTACCGGATTGACCGGATGATAAATATAAGAACCGAGGATAGAAAGTTTATTCCTGACCCTGACTTTGATATGACGACCTACACAAATACGTTGTTTCATATGTACTCAGGAGAAAAGCGCAATATAGAAATTGAATTTGACAATCACCTGATTAATGTGGTGATTGACCGTTTTGGCTTAAAGACCCAGATCCGTCAGCATAATGCACACACCTTTCGTATTTCCGTTACCGCTGTTATTAGTGACGGTCTTGTCCGCTGGCTGCTTACATGGGGAAGTGATGCCAAAGTTCTGTCTCCGCCAGCACTTATTCAAAGAATGAAAGAAGAGTCAAAGAAATTGTATAACGTTTATCATTAGTACCCTGTGAGTCCAGTTATTAGAAGGACTTGAACCATTACCAAATTTGGGAAAGGGTAAGCAGAAAGGGAGGATATAATAAAAGTACCAAATATTTGAAAGGTGGTTGTGAAATGGAATTTACCCCTGCGGATACGTTGAAAAAAGACTTTGAAGTGGAAGGAAGCTTTTACAACATTACCTTACAAAACAAAGACTACCAATGCAGAAACCAGGCTAGAATCCTTCGAAAAGGTATCAACGCCCCCTATACAAAAGATGCTGTTTTTATCCTTGTTAACCCTGGAAGCTGCACTCCTGCAGATTCATCCTTCCAGATTCCTTCTAGTATGAAAGATCTTCAAACCCTCCCATTTGTCAAAGCAAAACCAGATCCTACCCAATATCAAATCATGAGACTGATGAACAGAAAAAACTGGAACTGCGTGTATATGATTAACTTATCTGATATTTGCGCAGGGAAAATAGACCTTTTTAAGGAAAAGCTTATGGAATTTCAAAGAAATAATTTTGAAGCTCACACTATTTTTTCAAAGGAAAGAAAAGAGGAACTGGAACGAATGGTATCAGACACTCCCAGAATCATTGCCGGGTGGGGTGCTAACAAGCTGATCCGGGAGCTTGCTCTTAACGCCTTGCTTCATATTGACAGGCCGCTATTCGGAATAAAGTATCATACACACCCTTTCTACAAACATCCTCGCCCTCAGCTAAAAGAAAAATCAATTGCCTGGTTAGAAGAAATAAGTCTGCAGCTGGCTGAAAGATAATAATTTAAGGCAGTGACCTTTCTATTCAATATATAAAGGTGGGGGAAGAGCACTTTGAAGTTTATCCGCAACAATTTGATGTCAACATAAGTGGAGATGGTGGCTGTTTCGAGAATTTGTATGTCTTAGGGTTGATCTAGACTACTGTTATGATCTTGAAGGAGTATATATAGAAGGTTTAGTTCCCTTTATCGTTAGTAGTGCCGGTGGAATGCAGACGTCAGTTAAGTTTGATGTTACATGGTTTGCTTGGTGAATAATAACTTATATGAAGAGGGGGGACCGTGCAAACAGAGCATTACTAATTATTAACTGATTAAATGCAATCTAATGAAAAAGAGAGTGATTTTTTTATTTTTATGAATGAAGCTATAGAGGAATGAAATTTTCCCTGAACATTCCCTTTATAGGATTTCTATCTTTTTATAATTGAAAATTTAAAACAAATGCGAGAAAAAGATAAAATAAGGCTCTCATAAAGATGCCCAAAATGCAAAAAAATTAGAAAGGGGTTATCTCGGATCGAATATATGGATTACAAGAAAATAAGAATGGAAGGACTAGAGAATCTCCATTAAAAAAGTAGGAGCCGCTGTTGCGACTTCAAGTTAAATATTTATTTTTGAAGATGATCATGCACCACCACAAAAATTAAGGGTTTTCTAACTTCAAGGTTAAAAGAATCCCAATGTGTTCCAATTAATTAACTATACCTCTATATTTTTAACTAAGGAAAATGTTAGAATCAAAAAAGATAAAACGATACTTAAGACTTACATTCTTAAGTAGGGGGTAAATCCTTATTATAGACCTGGCGCAATATCTTTTGCAAAGAGAGGTGCAGTAAGAGATATGAATCAATTTGTTAACTTTCTAGATCAATTTAATGTATTTTCACCAAATCATTCAAAAATATATGATGAATATACCAATGAGAATGGAAACACGACTTTTAACTCTAATATAGATACATTAGTAGAGACTTTCTTAATAAAAAAGTTTAATGAAGAGCCTCACAGTATGATTTTGACAGGTAATGCTGGTGATGGAAAAACAAAATTATGCCGAAATGTTTATGACTACTATAATGAAGAACCTTTAAGTTCATGGCCAGAAGATGGAATTGTAAATTTAACATTCTTAAATGGAAGAATAACCATAGTTAAAGACTTGTCAGAATTAAGAGAAGAGGTAATATTAAAACATTTAATAAAGCTCCAAGAAAATATAGAAAATAATCATAGGGATAATCACTATTATCTTATAGCAGCTAATGAAGGGAAGCTCACAAAATTTTTAACCCAAAAAAAGAGTTAGTAAAACTTAAAAGATATGATCTTTGGTCGTTTTTAGTTCCTATGAACAAAATGATAACGAGTTTAGGATTATTAACCTCCTTGATGTGACGCCTTCTATTTATATGGATAGGCTCTTAAGAAAATGGAATGACGAAGAAAATTGGGCAAGTTGTGGCGAATGCGGAAAAAAAAGAAAGTTGTATTATATATTTTAATCATCTGAAGACAGCGGATTCCCAGGTTAGAGATAATATTGTAGATCAATATAAAATAGCAGATTATACTAATAATCATATAACTTTAAGAGAAATGTTAATTCATACTAGTTATATTTAACAGGTGGATACACATGTAAGGATATTATTGAAAGTGATTATAAAGACTTAGAGGAACAAACTAAAAGAGTTTACTATCAAAATTTTATGGACATGGAATACCTAGAGAAGATGCACCAGGGATGAATTCAGTAAAAATATTTAAAACATTTGATCCTGGCCGTTTTATCACATTCCCAAGTTGACGATTTTATCATAAATGGCGATATTAGTGGTGACGAGACATTAGAGCAATTACATAAAGACATTTTTACTCCATTCTTTAGACTTGCAATTTGGGTATTTTAGTAGATGCTTAGAATCATATAGGAATTATAGAGAGAGTGGGTTTATTGATGAATGGATTCTACGGCTACGTAGAAAGGTATTTTTTGAATTGGCAGAAAAAACAATTCTGCCTGAGATTAAGTACCTTTTGCCGTTTAAATATATAGAAGAATATAAAAATGTTTTGGAAAATGAGGGCCCTATATCTAAAAAAGCAAAACGTGAGTTAATACATGGGTTAAATAGAGCTATTTCAAAAAACTAGTAGAAAAGCCAAACAAGCCCGACTTATACGCTGCTAATGAAAATTTTATGATATATGAATCGTTCACGGAAAGACAAGTGAAAGTTGTACGTGAAACGCAACGGATGGATATCGACCATGTACCATCGAAACTATGGGTGGTAATAGATGATGATGTGGAAATGCCTGTTAATTTATTGCTTTTTGAATACTTAATGAGAAGTAACGGTGGAAGTACTAATAATTTATTGCATCAAGAAGCAGAAATTATGATTAACACCTTTAAAAATGACTTAATTAAAATAAGTGAGCCGAATGAAGAATTATTGGTAATTTTGCGTTTAGATCGTGATTCAGGTTTATATATTGAGGATGAAATCGATGTAGATGACTTTATATTGGGGTGATGAAAGTGAGCCAAAATATACATGAAGGTGTTGAGGATTTTTCTTCAAAAATAGGAGCTAAGATATGGGGACATCGCTTTACTAGTGGTCAGAGAGGACCAGAATATGTATTAGAATTTCTTAATGTGCTTTTGGGCACCAACTACACTTTTGAAGCTGAAACATACAAAAGAAGAAAGGCTATCGGTTTTAGGAAGTTTATTTTTGAGGGAGACAAGGAAGGAAGTAAGCAACAAATTGCAAGGTTGGAAGATGAATATAAGGAAAAGTTGTACGATGTAATTTCAGATAAAGAAAAGATAATGACTGTGAGAGATTTCTTCAAAAATTTAGAAGTACCTTTATATGATAATAAAGGAAAGCCTGCTGATCGTTCCTGGTATGCAAAATCTTTATATCCCTTACATGAGTCACTTCTCTTCTTTGAAGTAAGGGTAAAGGGTTCTGGCAAAAACAAAAGTATTTCCTTTGAAAGAAATTTCTATGCAAGAGGGGGAGAACTATATTTCTTAATGATTAAATATGGTACAGAAAATAACCCTGAATTAAGGAATAATATTACAGAACGTTTAAATGAAGTGTTAAAAAGAAATAAGTCAGTCAGTGAAATTGCTTCTAATATTGAGGGTATTCTCTCAGAGGTGGAGCCTGAATCTAGTAATCAATACCCTTTAGTAAAACAGCAAAAAGAAAAGGAATTTCCTTATTTGCCTATTACCGACCATCCGCTTTTTGAAGAATTTTCCTTAGAGTTAAGCAATTTATTGTCTTTAAATATGGATATTTATGAGATGTTTCAATTGTTAACAAGTTTAGTATCTTTTCAACTTACCAGATATATGTATGATAGGGCTAGGATAAATGAAGATGACAAATCATTGTTTTTTGTAGACTGTTTAGACGGTCGTTCGCAAGAGGTTCTTAGATTATCATCAGGGACATTTAAGAATAATGAAGGATTTGTACGAGAGAGGTTTGAGTATGAATTAAAACAAAACTATATCCAGCGGTTTCATAATAAAGAGTACATAGAAAGTAGTTTAGAAAGCTGGAAGACCGAAATTGGCCAAAAGGAATTTCTTTCTTTGTTAGGCTTAAGTAAGTTAAAGGGACGAAAAGACATCATATTAAAAACATTAAAAAGTGTTAACTCTTATGAGGAAGTTCACACCAAGTTATTTGAGTCTGTTAAAGAAGTAGTTATAAGTCAATTACAACAGCACCAATTAAATATTCTTCGAATTTTAGCACGAGATGGGGGTTTAGGTGGATACCGTTCTGGTACCAGCTACCGCTATTTCTTCTCAGACCGTTTTTTACAAATGTTAACTTGCATTCACGTTCCCCCAGAAACTCCTATGGAGTTTAGTGATTTTTTAGAACTTCTTTATAAGAAATTTGGTTTTGTAATAGGGCAAAAGCAGGCAAGAGACAGTGGATTATACGATAAGGCTAATTTAAACATTAGTTACTTCCAAAATAATGAAAGTGCACTTAGGGAGAAACTAAAAAATAATGGTTTACTAATAGAGTATTCAGACGCAACAGCTATGATCAAGAATCCTTTCAAAGATGTAAAAACTGAAGGGGTGAAACAATGAGCAATTTAAGTGTTCCAATTTCAACAGAATCGCTGCTATCCCAATGGATTGTATCAGTATTTAATAAATATTTTAGTGAACATAAAAAATTAAATACAGATAAACTTTTATTAAAGGTGGATGGCTTTACAGAACCTGATATACGTGGAGTATTGGCTGAGTTAGATATAAATAAAGGGCAACTTTCCGATTACTATAATCCAATTGTTAGAACAATTACATCCATTGAAGGTTTTGAGAAATATCAATTGACTGATAATGAAACTTCTACCTGGCTACGGAACAATACTAGACCAGGAGACGCATTAATTTTACTTATAAATAATATAACGCCCGAAGCACAAAGTTTGGAAAATTTGTTTTCAATCGATGAATCTTATTTGCTTTCTGATAATGGGTTGAGAATTCTATTTGAATATTTATCTAGAGTTCACCACTTTGCAAAAGAGGAAATCGATGAAATAGATAACTTTTTAGCGATGTATAAAAAAGTAACGACACCACAACTAAGAAGTGTAGTTAGGTTTATCTCAGGTTTATTAAATGATAGTAAATTAGCAATGTTAAATCGCATTCAACAGCATCTACCTGCCTTAAATATGTTTAGAGACTCTACTCTAGTTTTTAAAGATAAAAATATTACTCAAATGAAAGAGAACTACTTTTTGGCTAATTTACAAAAAAGTAGTACCCAAGATCATGATGTTTCAAAATTAGAGGAAAAGTTATACAATTTTTTAGATCAAAGAAGAAAAAAACGATTACATGAATGAATTGTGGGAATCAGTAACCCCGGAAAAGTTCAGAGAACAAGCATTTAATTTTTAAATAGTAAAGACCGTGAATTATTAAATTATGAATATCGTTTAATAAACAATGTCTTCAATTTTAAGTTAAAAGTGTCATTGATAGATAAAGTGAAGGTTATTTTAGATGCAGATAATAGAACTATTGAAGAAGAAGAAAAAATTGAGGCTGGTCTTGATGCAATTAAAAGCGAGGACGTAGAACCATTAGAAGAATTTATAGAGGAGTTTGAGGAAGAGTTATCAGAAGATAAGCAAACGCTAAGACGCTTAGTTCGGTTATCAGAACGTCTAAAGAAACCAGATGAATATGATAATCTTACAGAAAGTTTGATTTATTCATTTTTTCTTTAATCGAGGACTATGTTTTTGATGAAGAAATCGAAAATAATGAGTTAACAAGAGCTTCTTTCCGCATTAGTTACGACGGTGACAAAGTAAATGAGTTAACCCAGAGATTATTAGATATTTATCTGAAAAATATACACCAGACTACACCCTTGTTTGATTTTGATATTCGTTCGGTACCACGTGGTTCTAGTAGCACTACTACAAAACAGCAGAATGAACTACCATTAAATATTCAGCTGATTATTGGAAACAGGGTAGTCAAGAGCAGTATATCAAGATAATGAATTTTACCAAGAATGATTTAAACTCCTTTCTAGATGAAAGTAATAATACTTCTCTTTTATATTTAAAATATTTAAAAGAAAAGGATGTAAAGATTTCTAGTGTATTTGATATCTTAAAGGAGAGATCTCAATATTATAAAGCTCTTCAAAAGGAGAATATTGAGAAGAATTGCGAACTTTTGTAACCGTCAA
>NZ_BAXQ01000025.1:0-55587 GCF_001310615.1 Thalassobacillus sp. C254
AGGCAAAATCTGAAAGCACCCATGTTATGGGTGCTTTTTTTCATGTCTACCAAAGAAACAATCTCCTGGGAGCACTCAAAGCTGTACACCTATTTTTTGAAGGCTCTGTTGCTGTCCACTGTTGATCAGATAAAAGAGCAGATGGATTCGGGGATAGCATGTGATGCGAAGAATCTCTGCCCGGTGCTTATGTCAAGGAAGCTCAGGCCATGCTCGAGGCATAGAAAATATTGTGAATGCGAATGAAATGAAGCACGGATGGATGTGTCACTTGTACCATGGGGGGTGCAATCGAGCTTTTTTCACAAAAATCAACAACAAATGTAACAATGTTTGTTTCTCGGTGTCTTGGGAGAAGAAACGTCCCACTCGCTTTTTCCTTATGACCATAAGGAAAAAATAGGCACATTCCTTGTTGTTGACGCGTATGCTACTAGAAGAACAAGTGAAATCGTGACGACTTTGTATAAGAAGCAAAAAAGTGGCCATCCTATGTGTAAGGGGTGAAAACTATGAAACCGAGAAATGAAAGCGATTCTAGTGTAACTGAATTATGTTTAATATGTGAAAGAAAAAAAGAAAAAGGGATTCATATTGTAACAGCTTTTATTTGCTCAGAGTGTGAGCAGGATATTGTTCAGGCGACCACAGAGGATCCAAATTACCGCTTTTATATTGAAAGACTTAGAGAGATAAAGACTAACAAGCTGACTTCCTGAAGAGAAGGGCTTGTCTTTTTTTTAAAAGAATATATGGTTAAGGAATGAATGTAAAAAAGGATTGTAAACGATGAATAATCAGTATAAACGTCCTCTATATGACAAAGTTGCAGCTTTTGCAGGCAGCTCTCCTCTTTCTTTTCATGTTCCAGGACACAAGAATGGAGTTGTATTTCCCACCTTTTCCAAGGAACACTTTTCCTCTCTGTTGCCTTTTGATCTCACAGAACTTGAGGGATTAGATGACCTTCATGAACCCGAGGGGGTCATAGGGGAAGCACAGGATCTTGCAGCAGATTTATACGGAACGTTATCAACTTTCTTTTTAGTGGGCGGCTCGACTGCTGGGAACCTTGCTATGATCATGTCTGCTTTTCAAGAAGGAGATAAAGTAGCTGTCCAAAGAGATGCTCATAAGTCAGTCATTAACGGCCTCAGGCTTGCTAAGGTCGAGCCTGTATTTATATCGCCGATTTATGACAATAAGACAGGACTTTCACTTGGAGTAACGATCGAAAGAATAAAGGAAGCTTTTCAATTATATAAAGGAATCAAAGGGATTGTATTAACATCTCCTACTTACTACGGGTGGGCTGCTCCTCTGCACAACATTATTGAGTATGTTCATGAGCAGGAAGGAGTAGTGTTAGTAGATGAGGCTCATGGTGCACATTTTGTTTATGGAGAACCTTTTCCCATACAAGCATTGGATCAGGGGCTGATATGGTTGTTCAATCTGCCCATAAAACATTACCGGCTATGACAATGGGCGCATTTTTACATGTGAAAAGAAGCTCCAGGCTTTTGAAAAAAGCAAAGGAGTATACTGGAATGCTTCAATCAAGCAGTCCATCTTATCCCATTATGATGTCACTGGATATGGCAAGAAGCTATCTGGCTCTCTTAACCAAAGAAGACAAACAGAAGATAAAAAACTCTCTTCTTTCTTTTCGACAAGAACTCCAGCAAATAGAAGAATTGGATATCGTGTTTCCTCCTCCTGGCATAAAGGATGATCTTCTAAAATGCACTCTCAAGGCGCCTTTCTCCCAAACAGGATGGGTTTTTCAATCTTTTTTGCAAAAAGAGGGGGTCTACCCAGAACTAGCTGACCACCGGCATGTTTTATTGGTTCTGCCTCTATCGAGTGATTTCCCCTGGGACATAGCAGCAGAAAAAATAAGAAAAGCAGTGAAAAAAATGGCTGTTTACAAAGAGATACAGTCATCCAGGAGAGTTTGGTCCTTCCCGTTTCCTCCTATTACAAGGCTATCTTTTCCGATAAAGGAACTTGAAAACAAAGGCATCATTTCATGTCCCTTGAGGAGGCAGAAGGAGAAATAGCTGCAGAGGACATGATTCCCTATCCTCCTGGTGTACCTTTGCTGTTAAAGGGTGAGAAAATTGACCGTCCCCGGTTGGATGCGTTAAGTGCCTGGCTTAAGGAAGGTGGAAGAATTCAGGGAGGAACAAAAGAGACAGATAAGTGTATGACTCTACGAATATATAAAGGATGACGAAAATGAAAAAGAATGGTTTATTCGTGACATTTGAAGGCGGCGAAGGTGCTGGAAAGACAACGGTGATAGAAGCTTATTATGAGAAATTAATAGAATCGGGATACCATGTAATTAAAACGAGAGAGCCCGGGGGAATAGATATTGCTGAACAAATCCGTCATATTATACTGACGCCCCAAAACACGGCAATGGAAGGCAGGACAGAAGCATTGCTGTATGCTGCTGCAAGAAGACAGCATTTAGTGGAGAAGGTTATTCCTGCCCTTAAACAAGGCGGGATTGTTCTTTGTGATAGATTCATTGACAGCAGCCTGGCTTATCAAGGATACGCTAGAAACATAGGAATAGAGGAAGTCCTGGCTATCAATGAATTTGCAATTGATCAGTACATGCCTGACTTGACCATTTACCTGGACATTGAGCCTCAGGCAGGAATGAGGAGAATCCAAAAGAACAACAGCCGCGAGGTTAATCGATTAGATATGGAAAAAATTGAGTTTCATGACCAAGTGCGGGAGGCTTATCACAAATTATTAGAGAGATTCCCCGAACGAATACATAAGGTTGATGCAAACAGGGAGATAGAAAACGTTCTCGATGAGGTAAAACAAATCATTTCTCCTGCCTTACCAAACTTGTAAGCCGCAGCCTGCTTCTTTTAAAAAAAGGATTTTCATTGTAAGAGCAATCCAGTAAGATAACAGTAAAGAGTTCTCCCTTCCATGCTCTCCCTATTACGACCCTGGCGCTATCCAAGATTGGGAGAGCAGCTGAAACGGGAGATTATTACGAAGGAAGGGGTTAATATGAAACTTATTATTGCCGTGATTCAAGATAAGGACAGTAACCGTTTGTCTAATGCTCTGGTGGAGAATAATTTTCAAGCCACGAAATTAGCTAGTACAGGCGGGTTTTTAAAAGCAGGCAATACAACGTTTCTGATCGGGGTGAAGGACGAAGAGGTGGAAGACGTTCTTGGGATTATTCAAGGGAACTGTAAAGCAAGAGAACAGCTGGTAGCTCCTGTTTCACCAATGGGAGGCAATGCTGATTCTTATGTGCCTTACCCTGTAGAAGTGCAAGTGGGCGGGGCAACAGTGTTTATTATGCCTGTAGAACAATTTGAAAAGTTTTAATGATAGAGGGATCATATGGATTGGGAGACAATGAAAAAACAACAGCCAACGGTCTTTCAAATGCTTGAACGAAGCTTTGAAAAAAATCGGCTGGCTCATGCCTATATATTTGAAGGAACCAGAGGTGCAGGGAAAAAGGAAACAGCCATTCTCCTTGCCCAGCGGATGTTTTGTAGTAAACATCATAGAACGGTGCCTTGTGGCTCATGCAAAGACTGCACACGGATAAGACATGGAAATCATCCTGATGTTCTTCTAGTGGAGCCGGATGGGAAGTCAATAAAAAAAGGACAAGTAGAACAGCTTCAAAAAGAATTTGGATATAAAGGAATGGAGTCTTCTACAAAGGTTTATATCGTCAATGACTCTGATAAAATGACAGCAAGTGCTGCCAATAGCCTCTTAAAGTTTCTAGAGGAACCAGAAGGGGAAACGCTGGCAATTCTGCTTACTGAAAATATCCATTTTTTACTTGAAACGGTTATTTCTAGGTCGCAGGTTCTCACCTTTGCACCACCTTCTTATGAAAGGAAAGCAAAACTGCTTGTATCCGAAGGCATCGGCGAAAGTGTCGCACCGCTTCTTGCCAGACTTCCAGACCACCTCCTAGAAAGGTATAACGAGGACAAAGAGTGGATTGTACAAGGAAGAAGTCTAGTGATACAATTGACGGAAGAGGCGTTAAATAGGCCTCATCAAATGCTCTTAACGCTGCAGGATAAGTGGCTTGCCCATTTTAAGGATAGAGAAGAGCTGGATGCGGGGTTAGATTTGCTTCTCTTCTGGTACCGGGATCTTCTTACTGTACGACATGAGGAAACAGGTCTGGCTTTTCCAGAACAGCGGGATCAATTGAAGGCAGAAGCCTTTCAACGGACAGAACTGGAGGTTACCAGTCAGTTACAGGCTGTACTGGAAGCGAAGCGGCAGCTGCAAGCCAATGTTAACCCACAGCTCTTAATGGAGCGTTTACTGCTCCGTTTACAGGAGGGATTGTAACTTGCATCAAGTGGTAGGAGTACGATTTAAAAAAGCAGGGAAAATATATTATTTTTCACCTGGTGACTTAGCTATAGAAGAAGGACAATGGGTGATTGTTGAGACAGCCCGTGGCATAGAATATGGGAAAGTCGTTTTGGGAACAAAAGAAGTAGGAGAAGACGATGTTGTGCTCCCATTGAAGAAAGTGATTCGACTGGCCACAGAAAAAGACAATCAGAATGTGGCTGAAAACATGCAGCTTGCAAAAAAGGCTTATGATGTTTGCGTTAGCAAAATTAATGAACATAAGCTGGATATGAAGCTGGTGGAAGTAGAGTATACGTTTGACCGAAATAAGGTATTATTCTACTTTACTGCGGACGGGCGTATTGATTTCAGGGAACTCGTCAAGGATCTTGCTTCTATTTTCCGGACAAGGATTGAGTTACGTCAGATTGGTGTACGTGATGAAGCGAAAATGCTCGGTGGCGTAGGGCCGTGCGGACGTATACTTTGCTGTTCAACTTTCCTGGGTGATTTTGAGCCAGTCTCAATCAAGATGGCAAAAGATCAAAACTTATCTTTAAATCCGGCAAAAATATCTGGTTTGTGCGGTCGTTTAATGTGCTGTCTAAAATACGAAAATGACACATATGAAACAGCCAAGAAGGAATTACCTGATGTAGGCCAGCAAATTAAAACACCGGATGGAAAAGGAAAAGTCATTGGTTTAAATATCTTAGAAAGAGTAATCCAAGTATCTCTCAGTGACCCGGACCGGGTTCTTGAATACTCCCTGGAAGAAATAATGGATGAAGGCTCCTTGACGAGCTAAGGCGAAAGGATGGCGAGGTGGGAAAAAAGTGAACAAAAAAGAAATTTTCTCCCAGGTCATTCATATGGAAGAGAGAATAGGAGCTCTGCACGATGAGTTAGGAGAATTAAAAGAGCAGCTTGTCATGTTAATAGAGGAAAACCAGGCTCTCATGCTTGAAAACAAGCACTTGCGAAAGAGGCTTGACAATAAGGAAGAAGAAGCAGAGAAGAAAGAGACTGAAAAACCAACTCCCCACCTTAAAGCGAATCCTGGAGAAGGATATGATAATCTCGCCCGCCTTTACCATGAAGGTTCCATATCTGCAACCTCCATTACGGAAGCTTGCGGGTAGATGGAGATTGTCTCTTTTGCCTATCCTTTTTAAATCAAAAATAATGAAGAGGCCTTTCCATGATGGAAAGGCCTTTTTTCAGGAATCATTTACTTATAAAAGAAAAAAGGTAAAAGAAAGGAGAAGAAGGAATGAAAGAGGTAAAAGAGGGAGAACGGCTTGATTACATTAATAAAGGAAGGCTTCAAATTATTCAAAGCCCTTCGGTATTTTCTTTTTCCATTGATGCAGTGTTGCTGGCCCGTTTTGCTCAGTACCGCGAACAAAAGGAAATATCATAGATTTTTGCTCTGGAAATGGCATCATCCCCCTTGTACTTACAGAAAGAAGTCAGGTACCTATCCTTGGCGTGGAAATCCAGCCGCTGCTGTGTGATATGGCTCGAAGAAGTGTGCAAATCAATAAAAAAGAAAAGCAAGTGACAATTAAGCAAGGAGATATCATTACAGTGGCGAAGGAAGCAGGGTCTGCTAAATTTGACTTGGTGACGTGCAACCCTCCTTATTTTGCTACAAAAGGGGAGAAAGAATATAATGAAAATCCACACCTTGCTATTGCCCGCCATGAAATATACTGCAGTCTGGAAGAAGTCATTCACGCATGCAGCCAAGTTGTAAAGCAAAAAGGTAAGGTGGCAATGGTGCATCGTCCAGAGCGGCTTTCAGAGATGATAACGCTTTTTGAGAAGCATCGAATAGCACCAAAAAGAGTGAAGTTTATTCACCCAAAGAAAGACAGAGATGCAAACATCGTTCTTCTCGAAGGAATAAAAGACGGAAAGCCAGGGATGGCCTGCCTTCCTCCTCTGTTTGTTTATGATGAAAAAGGAAGCTATACAAAGGAGTTTCAAAATTATTATGAAGGAAAATAAGCACTTTGTGTACATCTTAAAGTGCGGGGATGGCACTTATTACACCGGTTACACTACAGATGTGCAAAAAAGGCTGATCACACATGAGATGGGAAAGGGAGCGAAATATACAAGGGGAAGAGCACCTCTTTCCCTTGTGTATGAAAGTTCTTTTTCCACAAAGTCAGAAGCTCTGAAAGCTGAACGAGCAATAAAAAAACTAACTAAAGCCCAGAAGAAAAACTTAATTGATTCGGGGGAAAGTAAATGAACCAGCAAAAAAGCTATCATACAGCTGAGGCCGATAAAGGCCACTTATATCTTGTGCCGACACCCATAGGGAACCTGGAAGACATGACTTTCCGGGCAGTTCGTATCCTTCAGGAAGCAGATGTGATTTTAGCTGAAGATACAAGGCAGACGAGAAAGCTTTGTACTCACTTTGAAATTCCCGGCCCGCTTGACAGCTATCATGAACATAATAAAGAACAAAAGGAAGAAAAAGTGCTGGGCTACTTAAAAGAAGGGAAAACAGTAGCCTTGGTCAGTGATGCTGGCACTCCACTCGTTTCAGATCCAGGACAGGAGCTTGTATCTTCCTGTGTTCGTGCGGGTTTCTCTGTGATTCCTCTTCCTGGCGCAAATGCTGCTGTCACTGCCCTTATTGCATCAGGGTTAGCAGGAGGTCCCTTTTACTTTTATGGCTTTTTGCAAGAAAAAACAAAGAGAAGGCAGAAATCCTGGATAAACTTTCCTATGTAGACGGCCCGGTTATTTTTTACGAATCCCCATACCGAATTGGTAAAACGGTTGAAGATATTGAAAAGCAGTGGGAGATAGAGAAGCAGCTCTTGCCAGAGAGTTAACTAAGCGGCATGAAGAAATTTTCCGTGGAACCCTTACTACCATCAGGGAAGCTTTAGAAAAAGAGCCAGTCAAAGGAGAATGCTGTCTCATTGTTCAGGGGACTGGAAAAGCTCCGGTTGAAGAACAGGCGTGGTGGCAGGCTCTGGATCCTGCTGAGCATGTGAAGAGCTACATCAAGGAAGGGATGTCTTCAAAAGAGGCGATAAAGCAGGCTGCAAAGGATAGAGAGGTTCCAAAGCGTGAAGTCTACTCGGCTTTTCACGAGTTGGATTAAAAGGGGATAGTGAAAACAAAGACTCTATGCCACAATAAAAAAGGCAAAGCCTGATGAGGCTTTGCCTTTTTTTCTCTATCTATAAGAAATACATTTTTAAGTGTAAGCTTGTTATCTCTTTATCTATAAAGCTTATGCGTTTGTTTTGTGCTTATCGACGTATGACTGAAGATCCTTAATTACTTCTTCTGCGCCTTCAGGGCTTAAGATAATCTTTCCGTCCGCAATGGATACGTTGTCATCAGATACTTCACCAGTAACCTGACAAGTCATGTTAGGCTTGTACTTTTTCAGTACAATGCGGTCATGATCTACATAGATTTCAAGAGCGTCTTTTTCTGCAATATCTAACGTACGACGCAATTCAATAGGAATAACTACACGGCCAAGCTCATCAACCTTACGTACAATACCAGTAGATTTCATTAATAAATCCTCCTTATATTTTCATAGCTTTGTAGGAAGAGTCAATATTCGACAATTTTCTCTTTCTTCTTTCTAAATATACCAATCTTTAGAAAAGACGTCAATTATTATGCATAAAAAAATATTGAAGAAATTTGAAGAAATTGAAAATATATAGGAAAAATAGAAAAATAGTTTTTTATAAAGGCGTTTTATGTAAAAAGTGTTCCTTTGTTAATACAAACTAGCAAACTATGATTAATAATTTTCGACAAAATGCACCGAAACCAAAAATCAACGGATACAAAAAATGGAAATTACAAATAATTCTTCCTATCCTTTTCAAGGAAGCTTGACACATGTTCTTCTCCTTCGATATAGTTTTTTTAAAAGACAGGAAATATGGAAACCATAGATGTAAATCCGATGAAGGGTAGAGTATGCGAAGAAGCTTCTCACAGAGAGCCGGAAAAGGTGAGAACCGGTGAGGCAGAACCGCAGAAAATGGGCCAAGAGGAGTTCTTTCGAGTTGAAAGCCAACAAGGGTGAAACGTCTCCAGCGTTATATGGAACACTGCAAATATGTCTGGCAGCAGAGCAGTGAGAAGAGACCTTTGTTTCACATGAAACAAAGAAATTTGGGTGGTACCACGTGAGCGAAGCTTTCGTCCCTTAGCAGGATGAAGGCTTTTTTATGTCTTTTTAGAGAAAAGAAAGCATCTCTTTGTTTAGACTCTCGCCTTTTAACAAAGATGTAAGATTGGAAGGTGAGAGGAATGAAGCAGGCAGATGAAAAGAACATCAAATATCAAAATACATGAAGGAGGAAATAAAATGGCAAAGCAAAAAGAAACCTTCTATATTACAACTCCTATTTATTATCCAAGTGACAAGCTTCATATTGGTCATGCTTATACGACTGTAGCCGGAGACGCCATGGCAAGATACAAGCGTCTTCGTGGATATGATGTGCGTTATTTAACGGGAACCGATGAACATGGTCAAAAGATTGAAAGGAAAGCTGAAGAAAAAAGGCCAAAGTCCACAGGAATTTGTTGATGAGATTGTCAGTGGCATTCAAAATCTATGGGATAAACTTGATATTTCCTATGATGATTTTATCCGAACGACCGAGGACCGTCATAAAAAGGTAGTTCAAAAGATCTTTGAGCAGCTAAAAGAGCAGGGAGACATTTATCTTGACCACTATGAGGCTGGTACTGTACGCCCTGTGAATCCTTTTATACAGAACACCAGCTGGAAGATGGGAAATGTCCGGATTGCGGGAGAGCTGTAGAAAAAGTAAGGGAAGAGTCTTACTTCTTTAGAATGAGCAAGTACGCTGACCGGCTCCTTGAGTTTTATGAGAAAAACCCTCAGTTTATACAGCCGGAAACAAGAAAAAATGAGATGATTAACAACTTTATTAAACCGGGACTTGAAGATTTGGCTGTATCACGAACGGCATTTTCATGGGGAGTTTCTGTAAAAAGCGACCCTAAGCATGTCGTGTACGTATGGATTGATGCGTTGTCTAACTATATCACAGCATTAGGATACGGAACAGATCAGCCTGATTTATATGAGAAATACTGGCCGGCAGACGTTCACTTAGTTGGAAAGGAGATCGTACGCTTTCACACTATTTACTGGCCGATCATGTTAATGGCTTTGGATCTGCCGCTGCCAAAGAAAGTGTTTGGCCATGGCTGGCTGCTTATGAAAGACGGAAAAATGTCGAAATCAAAGGGAAACGTCGTAGACCCTGTCCCATTAATTGACCGCTACGGCCTGGATGCCCTTCGTTATTATCTTCTCCGTGAAGTGCCATTTGGATCCGACGGAGTCTTTACTCCGGAAAGCTTCGTAGATCGGTTGAACTATGACCTGGCCAATGACCTTGGAAATTTACTAAACCGAACTGTAGCTATGATTAATAAGTATCTAGGAGGCTCCTTACCAGCGTACTTAAAGGACGGCACTTCTTTTGATAACTCATTGGTGGAGTTGGTAAATGCCACAGTTACAAAAGTCGAGAAAGCAATGGAAGACATGGAGTTTTCTGTGGCTCTTACAGCTATTTGGCAGCTCGTGAGCAGGACAAACAAATACATTGATGAAACACAGCCCTGGATTCTGGCAAAAGATGAGGGAGAAAAAGAACAGCTTGGCGCGGTGATGTACCATCTTGCTGAATCCCTGCGGTATATTTCCATTCTTATTCAGCCATTCATGACAGAAACACCAGGGAAGATATGGAAGCAGCTGGGGATTTCAAATGAGTTAACTGAGTGGGAAACAATGAAGGAATTTGGAAAGATACCGGAAGGGACTACCGTCGTAAAAAAAGGAACGCCTCTCTTCCCTCGTCTTGATGTAAAAGAAGAAACCGCTAATATTATTCGCGATATGGGCGGAGTAGTAAAAACAAATGAAGAAGAGAACAGTGAAAGGAAAGACCCAGAAGAAAACGCACAAGATACTGAAATTACCATAGAGGATTTCTCTAAAGTAGATTTACGAGTAGCAGAAGTGCTGAAAGCAGAGCCAGTTAAAAAAGCAGACAAGCTGTTAAAAATCCAGCTGGATTTAGGTTACGAGAAACGACAGGTTGTCTCTGGCATTGCAAAATATTATACGCCTGAAGAGCTCGTCGGCAAAAAAGTGATCTGTGTGGTGAATTTAAAGCCTGTAAAACTTCGCGGCGAAATGTCACAAGGCATGATTCTTGCCGGATCAGAAGGAAAGCAGCTTACCTTGGCAACCATTGATGACAGTCTTCCAAACGGAGCGAAAGTGAATTAATTTAGTGAGAGAAGTCCGGCTTAAGCCGGACTTTTTTATCAATGGTACTACATGGGCTTACACACGATTCTTGAAGAAAAGCCCAGGGCTTATGTATAGTACAAAGATAGTAGAAGCTGAACAAAAGAGCTGAGGAGGATTCATAATGTTGTTTGATACACATGTTCATTTAAATGCAGATCAATTTGAAGAGGATGTGGAACAAGTCATTGAAAAAGCGCGGGGCGAAGGAGTTCGTTTAATGAATGTGGTCGGGTTTGACCGCAAAACAATCAAAGGAGCTCTGTCCCTGGCTGACAAATACGATTTTATTTATGCTTCTGTAGGCTGGCATCCCGTTGATGCGATAGATATGACAGAAGATGACTTGAAATGGTTAGAGGAGCTTTCTGAACATCCTAAAGTCGTAGCATTAGGAGAAATGGGGCTCGATTACCATTGGGATAAATCACCAAAGGAGGTCCAAAAAGAGGTCTTTAGAAAGCAAATACGACTTGCAAAGAAAGTAAACCTTCCAATCGTCATTCATGATCGAGATGCACATCAGGATATAGTAGATATTCTCAAGGAAGAAAAAGCAGAAGAAGTAGGAGGAATCATGCACTGCTTTGGGGGAAGTTTAGAGATCGCCCGAGAGTGCTTAAAAATGAATTTTCATATCTCCTTTGGAGGGCCGGTGACTTTTAAAAATGCTAAAAGGCCAAAGGAAGTAGCAAAGGAAATTCCCATGGATAAGCTTCTTGTTGAAACGGACTGTCCATTTCTTGCTCCGCACCCATACAGAGGAAAAAGAAATGAGCCTGCTTACGTGAAGCTTGTTGCCGAGAAAATTGCTGAGCTGAAAGAACTTTCTCTGGAAGAAGTAGCGGAGCAAACGACAAGCAATGCAAAAAAACTTTTCAACATTAACTAAGTAATTTTGATAGCGGATCTTGTACATTCTCCTCCAAACGTGAGTTTTTTTCTTTAGGAATCCTTACAAATGCTGAATTAGTCGATAAATATTTCTTCTCCTTTTCCCCTGTTTTTTGCATAATGTCAACATATGCCAGCGCTTCTTTTATTGACATAAGGAGGGGAAGAAGCTAACTTCTGATCTTGTATAGAACAGTACGTTTATACATGGCAGCGAAAGGGAGACCCTACGTCTCTTTATATATTTGTAAACCTTATGGAAAAGAGCACGCTAGTTAGGAGGAGAAGAAAATATGGACCTTAAGCAGAGACTCATGCCTTTAACAATGAGCATGAGAAAGAAGCTGATGGCCTTATTTGCTTTCATGCTGATAATTTTTATTTCTACATATGGGATATATGAAATGGCAAAGTCTTCAGTGACTATTGTGGTTGATGAAATGGAAGAAATAACAGCAGCCACTCATGCCCAAACGGTAGAAGAATTGTTCAGGGAGCAAGGGTTGCAAGTGAAAGATGCTGATGATGTAAGCCCTGACCTTACCTCTCCGATAGAAAACAATATGTCGGTTGAATGGACAAGGGCTGTACAAGTTGAAGTAATGATAGGGGATGACTTTGACGAGGTTTGGACGACAGCACGAACAGTTGAAGATTTAACATCAGAATTGGAAGTAGAAGTAAATAAACACGACTATATTAGTCATGACCTTGACCAGACTGTGGAAGAAGGATTAGCACTGAGGTACGAACAAGCTTTTCCAGTAAGTGTAATTGTCGATGGTCAAGAAAAAGAGCTTTATACCACTTCGACTACTGTCGCTGATTTTTTACAGGAAGCTGAGGTTATCCTTGAGGAAGACGACCGGGTAAAACCGGAACTCAAGGAAAAGCTTACGAATGAAACAGAAATTCAAGTGACCAGGGTAGAAAAAATCACCGATGTAGTGGAAGAGGAGATAGATTTTAAAACTGTGACTTCCAAGGATGACAGTCTGGAAAGCGGAGAGGAAAGAGTAAGCGAAAAAGGAGAAAAAGGACTTCTTGAAAAGAAGTATGAAGTGGTTCTTGAAGATGGAGAAGAGGTATCAAGGAAACTTGTAAAAGAAGAAAAAGTGAAAGAAAAGAAGGACAGGCTGGTCACAATAGGCAGCAAGCCATCAACGTCTGGGCAAAGCAACAAGCAGACACAATCAGCACCTGAACAAGACAGCTCTCCTTCCCCTACGAACAGCACTTCTTCAGCACAGAGCAGCTCTGGTCCGGAACATGAGCAGGATTCACAGGAAGAAGAAACTGTTACGATGGAAGCAACTGCTTATACAGCGGACTGTAAAGGGTGCAGTGGAAAGACGGCTACAGGAATTGACTTAAATAATAATCCAGATAAAAAGGTGGTAGCGGTCGACCCCGATGTGATCCCACTTGGAAGTGAAGTACATGTGGAGGGCTATGGGAGGGCTGTGGCTGGTGACACAGGAGGAGCTATCCAGGGAAATCGTATTGATCTTCATGTGCCTACCACTTCTGATGCCACTAGCTTTGGCCGCAAAACGGTAGAAGTTACAATCATTGATTAAACGAACGGGAGCCTTCAGCCAAGTTGATTTTAGTTCCCTGCAGATGAATGCCTGTAAATTGCAGCTGGATAAGAAATAGCTGAAGTGGACGCAGTGAATGGTCTTTGTTCATGTGACTTCCAAAGACAGTCGTCAAACTGTTTCGTGCACATCATTGAGTGCGTTACTGGAACCATGGGGTAAGATCTTAAAAAGGTTGGGTAACTTGTCATATATAAGCCATTCCCCTCTTATATCCGGCAAGGCTTAATGATTTTTCTTCGCCATAAAGGTGCAAATTTCGAAAGTGATGTAGAAACTGGAATAATACGACCATGTTGAGTACGATTCAAACAGGATTCTCCTTTGGTGATGGGTTGTTGTTGGACCTCCCTCATCATAGCGGAGAGTCCTTTTTTTGCTGAACTGTTATTCCTAATAGAAATAAGAATGCAATGGCACTAGGAAATGACAATTTTCCAATAGGATGAATGTTGACCGGCCATGGTTGGAGTTGAAGGGAAGGTTGAACGGAGAACGTACTTGTACCGTTGTGTAAAAGCACCTCCATCCAGCGGTTGCAAATCACAGCTTTTAGCAGTTTTCTGAAGAAGGAGGCGCTTGCTCAATAGGGATCAGCTTTTTTGGGGTAAAATAAAGAAAGAGATAAAGCCTTTCATGTATAATAGATAACGACTTTTGGACTTTGAAGTGTAAATGAGTAAACTTGGAGGAAACATGAAAATAAAAGAGTGTATTGTAGTGGAAGGAAAAGACGATACAACGGCGATTAAACAGGCAGTGGATGCAGATACAATAGAAACAAATGGTTCTGCCGTCTCCCACGGGGTCCTTAAGAGGATTAAGCTTGCATGGAACGGCGAGGAGTGATTGTGTTTACGGATCCGGACACGCCTGGTGATCGTATCCGCAGAATAGTAAGTGAAGCCGTTCCAGGCTGCAAGCATGCCTTCCTGCCAAAACGAAAAGCCCTTTCTCAGAACAAAGGAAGCAGCATCGGAGTAGAACACGCCTCTCCCGAAGCAATCAGGGAAGCTCTCGCGGCTGTCAGAACTGAGAGTGAAGAACAAACTTCTCAAACCATAAGCCAGCAGGATTTAATGGACGCAGGGCTCCTGGCCGGCCCTTTTGCACGAAAAAGAAGAGAACGGTTGGGAGAGGAGCTTGGCATAGGATACGCTAACGGGAAGCAGCTGTTAAAAAGACTGGAAGTATTTTGTATTACCGAGGATGAATTCGCCCGAGCAGTTATGACGGTAATAGAGGAGGAAGATACAAAGTGACAAAAGACATTGCCACTCCAATTCGCACGCGAGAAATACTTAACAATCATAAATTCTCATTTAAAAAAAGCCTGGGACAAAACTTTCTGATTGATGTGAACATCCTGAGAAAGATTGTAGATGCCACAGGCCTGACACAAGAGGATGGAGCAATTGAAGTTGGCCCCGGCATAGGGCACTGACAGAACAGCTGGCCAAAAGAACAAAAAAGGTTACGGCTTTTGAAATTGATCAGCGTCTTATCCCTATCTTGCAAGATACGTTAGCTCCCTACAGCCATGTAGCGGTGCATCATCAAGATATACTAAAAGCTGATGTGAAGTCAGTAATAGAAAACGATATGCAAGATGTAAGACGTGTGGGAGTGGTGGGCAATCTCCCGTATTATGTTACGACTCCTATTCTCATGTCTTTGTTGGAGCAGGACCTTCCTGTCAGCGGCTACACAGTCATGATTCAAAAAGAAGTCGCGGATCGCATTGCTGCAAAGCCGGGTACCAAGGATTATGGTTCTTTATCTATTGCTGTTCAGTATCACGCGAAAGCAAAGAAAGTGATGACTGTCCCAAAGACCGTCTTTGTTCCCCAGCCTAATGTTGATTCAGCTATCCTTCACTTAGAGCTTCTTGAAGAGCCCCCAATAAAAGTTCCAGATAAGGATTTTTATTTTCAGGTTGTACGAGCCTCCTTTGCCCAAAGACGCAAAACCCTTCTGAACAATCTTCAGCATAATCTGTTAGGTAAGGAACAAAAACAGGAAATTATTCAGGCTCTGGAGGAAGCAGGCATTGATTCTCAGCGGCGGGGAGAAACCTTGTCCATGGAGGAGTTCTCTCGCTTAAGTTTTGCTTTGTACCCCCTTTATAATCAAGGGTAATCCAAGGGGATCACCAGAATAAACTAATTACAGAGTGGGCAGGCACACCTCTTTTTGCTGTGCATAGGCTATGTGGTGAAGGAGGAGTGTCTAATGGGCTTTCAAGCAGGTGACTTGGTAGCGAGATACTCGTATAACTGCGATATTTTGTTTAGAATTACGGCGGTTAAGGATGGGAAAGCCGAGCTGATTGGAGAAGAGGTTCGGCTTCAGGCGGATTCTCCGTTGTCGGATTTAAAAAAGATTGACGATCAGGAAAGAGAAAAACGTCAGAAGGAATCCAAAGAAAAAGAGGAAAACTGCTATCGCCTTTTCCGTCAGGAATGCAGGCTCTTAAAAGAAAGAAATGAGTATGAAACAACGGATAGTTATTCCTCATCGACTCCTTATTTTGAAATGAGAGGAAGGGTTCTCCATCTGGATGGAGACCCCTCTTATTTGGAAAAGTGTACGGCTTTATATGATCGTTTGGGGATCCCGGTATATGGTGTCCATCTTCCTGAAAAAGAAATGCCTAATCAAGTTGCCTCTCTTCTTCATATGGTCCGACCGGATATTTTAGTAATAACCGGCCACGATGCCTATTTGCCTTCTAGAGGAGAAGAAAATGATCTTAAGGCATACCGGCATTCAAAAGCGTTTGGCCAGACAGTGCGGGAGGCGAGAAACATTGTACCCCAGCTGGATGATCTCGTTATCTTTGCAGGGGCATGCCAGTCCTATTTTGAGTGGCTGATTAAAGCAGGGGCTAACTTTGCCAGTGCTCCGAATAGAGTCAACATCCATGCCTTGGACCCGGTTTATATTGCTGCCAAAATAAGCTTGACGCCGTTCATGGATCAAGTGAGTATCCTTCAGCTTATCCGGAATACAATAACCGGTGAAGAGGGACTGGGAGGACTGGAGACAAAAGGAGTACTTCGAAGAGGCGTACCGTGGAAAAGTGAAGATTCTGCATTGAACCGCTAGCCAAAAAGGTGAGCGGTTTTTTGTACGCCTCCTTATTTCAGAAAGGAGAAAATAAAAATATTTTTAGCGAAGGAAAAAAGGCAGTAGTGTCGAGAAAGCAAGGAAAAAAATCCTCTATCTTGTGGAAGTATGTATGTATTTATCGAAAACCCTTTTAAATAATAAAAATAATCACTAGTTTTTTACATATTTTTGAGAAAGTGGTACAGACTAAACAAAGCAGTAGCAGATGGAGAGGGTTAAAGGTTATTGACAACACTTTCAAAACACTGTTATAATAAAAAATTTTATTTGACAATGTGAAGGTGAAGTGATACAATTCATATTAGTGAGGTGGGTATTAACTATGGGAAAAACGCTGGTCGAAATTAAACAAGCTTTAGATGCCAATGTAGGTAAACGAGTGACAGTAAAGGCGAACGGCGGAAGAAGAAAGACTGTAGAACGCTCTGGCTGATTGAAGAGACATATCCTTCAGTTTTTATTGTTAAGCTGGATAGGGAAAAGTATCCAATTGAAAGGATTTCCTACAGTTACACAGACGTGCTCACCAAGACGGTTCAGCTCACGCTTACAGAAGAAGAAGAGCTGCAAGCATAACAAACATACCAGCTCCCAGTTATGGGAGAAGATGGCTTTCTGTTCTTTGGGCAGAAAGCTATATTTATGTCTGTTTAAGCTCATACTATTCTTGACCAGCGGTGAAAAAAGGGGCTGGTGACCTTGAGTCGCAGACGAGGAATCATGTCCGAGAATTTCAAGTATGAGTTGGCCAAAGATCTGGGATTTTATGAAACCGTGCAAAAAGAAGGATGGGGTGGAATCAAATCTCGTGATGCAGGAAACATGGTCAAACGTGCAATAGAAATGGCCGAAGAACAGATGGCAGGAAAGAAGTAACATTACACCGCTGGTTTTGGGTCAGGCATTCATGCCTGACCCCTATTTTTCTGTACATGGCTTCATTTTTCGACTAAAATGGACAGATGATAAGCAATATGAAAGGAAACAAAGCAAATGAAGGAGAATGGAACGTGAAGCTATCTGTAAAAGCTCCTGCCAAAATAAATTTATCCCTTGATGTTCTGAACAAGCGGGAAGATGGCTACCATGAAGTCAAAATGGTTATGACACAGGTTGATCTTGCTGACAGGGTGGAACTTCAAAGCCAAGAAGGAACTAAAATCACTGTTGAGATGTCCTCAGGTTTAGTTCCAACCGATAACCGAAATTTAGCGTATCAGGCTGCTGCCCTGCTGCAAAAGCGATTTACTGTGAATCAAGGGGTCTCAATTTACATAAAAAAGAACATCCCGGTAGCTGCAGGCTTAGCCGGAGGAAGCAGTGACGCTGCTGCTGTGTTAAAGGGATTAAATATCCTTTGGGACCTTCATTTAAGCAAAGAAGAGCTTGCTGGCCTGGGGGCAGAAATCGGTTCCGATGTTTCGTTTTGTGTTTACGGAGGAACAGCCCTTGCTACAGGCAGAGGAGAAATTATTCAGCCACTGTCTTCGCCGCCTCCTTGCTGGGTAATCCTGGCAAAACCGCCGATTGGAGTATCTACTGCCGATGTGTACCGACGACTCAGCATCGATCAATCAAAGCCAAATTGTTCGGATATCATGAAGAGAGCCATTGAAGAACATGATTATAAAAAATCTGCGACATGCTTTCTAATGATTTGGAAGACGTTACGCTGAAGATGCATCCAGAGGTAAAACAAATAAAAAAGCGAATGGAAAAGTCCGGTGTTGATGCAGCATTAATGAGCGGCAGCGGGCCTACTGTTTTCGGTCTGATTCAAAAAGAAGCAAGAGTTCATCGTGTATATAATGCCCTGAGAGGATTTTGTGACCAGGTTTATGCCGTCCGTTTAATTAGTCAGCCCAACACTTGATAAAATCCGTACAAAGATGGTATATTAAACTAAAATATTCGGTTTTTCCGGAGGGGCTTATGAAAAAAATGAAACGCAGCGGACGTCTAGTTGACATGACTCATTTTCTCTTACAGCATCCGCACCAGTTAATCTCGTTAAGTTATTTTGCCGATCGATATACATCTGCTAAATCCTCAATTAGTGAAGATTTAGGTATTGTAAAAGAGATGTTTGAATCACAGAGTATCGGATCTCTTTTAACCATTCCCGGGGCAAACGGCGGGGTGAAATATGTTCCCACTGTTGCTCCTGAAGAAGGGGAAGAGATTATTTATAACCTTTGCAGGAAGCTAGAAGATCCGGAGCGGCTGTTGCCAGGCGGGTATTTATACATGATGGACATTCTTGGTTATCCCCGGTTAATGAATGAAATTGGACGATTATATGCAGCTGTATTTGCAGATCAGAAGATTGATGCCGTGATGACTGTAGCTACCAAGGGAATACCGCTTGCTTATGCGGTAGGCTCCTATTTGGACGTGCCAGTGAGCATCGTGAGAAGAGATCATCGGGTCACGGAAGGCTCAATGGTAAGCATTAATTATGTCTCTGGTTCATCGAAGCGGATTCAAACCATGTCTCTTGCCCGCCGCAGCCTGCCAGAAGGTGCCAATGTATTAATTGTGGATGACTTCATGAAAGCAGGAGGCACTGCTTTAGGCATGATGGATCTCTTGAAGGAATTCCGCGCCAACGTGGTCGGGATTGGTGTTCTTGTAGAAGCAGAAGATGTGGAAGAACGCCTTGTTACCGATTACGTGTCAATCACCAGACTGGCTCAGGTAAATGAAAAACAAAAAGAAATAAAAGTGGTACCAGGAAATTGTCTCGACAAAATCAAAGAGGTGGTCAAAGCATGAAAAAAGTATACACGACCAAGGCACCAGAAGCCATCGGTCCTTATAGTCAAGGGATTATAGTAAACAATATATTTTATAGTTCAGGCCAAATTCCTCTTACTCCCGAAATGGAAATCGTAGAAGGCGGAGTTCAGGAGCAGACCCATCAGGTCTTTCAAAACCTCAAAGCTGTCCTTGCTGAAGCCGGAGCATCACTGGACACCGTGGTAAAAGCCACCGTTTTCATAAAAAATATGGACGAATTTCCGTTAATCAATGAAGTATACGGTGAATATTTCAGTGAGCATCAGCCAGCTCGTTCTTGTGTAGAAGTGGCACGTCTTCCAAAGGATGTGCTTGTGGAAATTGAAGTAATTGCTCTTATAAAAGGGTAGAAGAACCATTTGAATCCACCCTTCTTTTCTTCAGAAAAATAAAAGGAACAAAAAAATATTATTTTTATGAAAGGAAAGAAGGAATTGCTGCCTTAGTCGTTGAATTTGAGTATCAAGACTTTTATTTGGCAAAAGGTGGTGACAGAATGGAAGTGACAGACGTAAGACTTCGCCGGGTAAATACCGATGGAAGAATGAGAGCGATAGCCTCTATTACAATTGATAATGAGTTTGTTGTTCATGACATTCGTGTGATTGATGGGAATAATGGTTTGTTTGTAGCTATGCCTAGTAAACGTACCCCGGATGGAGAGTTTAGAGACATCGCCCACCCTATTTCTTCACAAACGCGTGAAAAGATCCAAACAGCTGTTTTGGGTGAGTACGAACGTCAGGGAGAATTAGAAAACGTAGAATTCGAAGAAGCTGGAGCTTCTTAATTTATACTTACACGCCAAGCGGCCTTGCAGAATTTGAGCAAGGTCGCTATTTTTTGGGAAAATAATGAAGTTAATGTGAGCCGCGTGAAAAAAAGTTGTAAAGGTTTTATGACCAGATCAAGACAAACCTTGAAAAGGTCTTTTTTTTAGGATATATTCGTAATGGAAAAAGCATGCTTGGGGGATAAATAATGAGTGATCGCTTTGCAGTTATTTTGGCTGCGGGACAAGGAACACGAATGAGATCTGACTTGTATAAAGTACTTCATCCTGTATGTGGTAAACCTATGGTTCAACATGTGGTAGAGCAGGTCCGCCATGCAGGCTTATCAGAAATCGTTACAATTGTAGGGCACGGTGCGGAGATGGTAAAAGATCATTTGGGAGACCGGAGTTCTTACGCTCTGCAGGAAGAACAACTGGGAACAGGGCATGCTGTAGAACAGGCAGAAAACCAGCTTGCCGGCAGGGACGGAATAACCGTTGTTTTATGTGGTGATACACCGTTACTCACTGCGGAAACAATAACCGATTTAATGGACCACCACGAAAAAACAAGTGCAAAAGCTACAATTTTGACTGCTAAAGCAGATGACCCAACGGGCTACGGCAGGATTCTGCGTGATGAAAAAAGTGGAGTTGTTACCCGTATTGTAGAACATAAAGATGCAAATGATACTGAACGGGCTGTAAAGGAAATAAATACAGGTACCTATTGTTTTGATAATAAATCCCTATTTAAGGCTTTAAAGCAAGTTGAAAATAATAATGTTCAAGGAGAATATTACCTTCCTGATGTGATTGAAATCTTAAAAGAGCAGGGGGAAACGATCTCTGCCTGGCAGACTGAAGATTTTACAGAAACGATAGGTGTAAACGACCGGGTAGCTCTTTCCAAAGCGGAGCAGGCTATGAAACGCCGAATCAATGAGAATTGGATGAGGCAGGGTGTTACTCTTCTTGACCCTGATAATACTTATATTTCTTCAGAAGCAGAAATTGGACGCGATACGGTCCTTTCTCCAGGTGTAATAATAACAGGCCATACAAAAATCGGAGAAAAATGCACAATTGGCCCTCACAGTGAATTAATTGACAGTACCATTGGAAACAGCACTCATATTAAACAGTCTGTTGTGGCTGACAGTGAAGTGGGGAACAATGTAAATATTGGCCCATTTGCTCATATCAGGCCTCAATCACAAATTAGTGATGAAGTGAAGATCGGGAACTTTGTGGAAGTGAAAAAGTCTTCCATGGATAAAGGAAGCAAGGCTTCTCACTTAAGCTATATTGGGGATGCCGAAGTAGGCACAAACGTTAATTTAGGCTGTGGTTCGATTACAGTAAATTATGACGGGAGTTCAAAGCATCTGACAAAGATCGAGAATGATGCTTTTATCGGATGCAATTCTAATTTGATCGCTCCTGTAACTGTCGGAGAAGGTGCATATGTGGCTGCTGGATCGACAATTACCGACGATGTACCGGGCAAAGCTTTATCCATTGCTCGCGCAAGGCAGACAAATAAAGAAAATTTTAAAAAGAAATCTAACCAATAATAGCACGGAGGGAATAAAGAAATGGCAATGTATGATGATCCGTATTTGAAGGTATTCACCTTAAACTCTAATCCAAAGCTGGCTGAGGAAATAGCAGAACATATAGGGATTGATTTGGCAAAATGCTCGGTAAAGCGTTTTAGTGACGGCGAAGTTCAAGTCAACATCGAAGAAAGCATCCGAGGGTGTGACGTATTTATAGTCCAGTCAACTTCTGAGCCTGCAAATGAACATCTTATGGAGCTTTTAATTATGGTGGATGCCGCCAAACGTGCTTCAGCTAACACCATCAATGTGGTGATACCTTATTATGGATACGCCCGTCAAGACCGTAAAGCCCGCTCACGTGAGCCGATTACTTCAAAGCTTGTAGCAAACCTCCTAGAGACAGCAGGAGCCACGAGAGTGCTTAGTATGGATCTTCATGCTACACAAATACAAGGATTCTTTGATATTCCTGTGGATCAGCTTCTCGGTGTGCCCCTTCTTTCCAAGCATTATGAGGAAAAAGGATTAGAGGATGTAGTCATTGTTTCTCCGGACCACGGAGGTGTGGTACGGGCAAGAAGAATGGCTGACCGTTTAAAAGCTCCGATTGCTATTATTGATAAAAGACGTCCAAAGCCTAATGTGTCCGAGGTTATGAACATTGTCGGTAACGTAGAAGGAAAAACTGCCATTATTATTGATGACATTATCGATACCGCCGGAACGATGACATTAGCTGCAGATGCATTAATTGAGCATGGCGCCAAAGAAGTGTATGCATGCAGCACGCACCCGGTATTATCAGGGCCTGCTATTGAACGGATCAAGAATTCGCAAATTAAAGAGCTGACTGTAACAAATACAATCGCTCTCCCAGAGGAAAAGAAAATCGAAAAGATTCATGAGCTTTCCGTTGCTGGTCTAATGGCAGAAGCGATTATCCGTGTACACGAGCACACGTCTGTCAGCACGCTGTTTGATTAAAGCAAAGAAGTATGGTTTTCTATAAAGAAGAAACATTTCCACTAAGGTGTACAAACGAAAAACTTACCACTTGCCAGTAACATTCAACAACCTTTTCAAGTAATTTATTCAGATTTTTGGTTTCGGAAGATGAAATGTCGGGAATAAAGAATAATGGACACTAATAAGGGGTGAATAGAATGTCAGCAGTATTAGAGGCTAAGTCACGTACAGATTTAAAACGTTCTGCCACAAGAAAGCTTCGCGTGGAAGGTTTTGTGCCAGGTGTACTATACGGTAAAAAAGTAGAGAGCACACCGGTAGCGGTTGAAAATGTTGACTTTATTAAAACCATTCGTGAAGTAGGACGTAACGGCATTGTAGAATTAGAAGTGGAATCTACAGGAAAGAAACATAAAGTTATCGCTCATGATATTCAAGTAGATCCGCTTAAGGACCATATCATGCATATAGACTTCTTTGAAGTTGATTTAGATGCTGAAATGGATGCAGATGTTACAGTAAGTCTAACTGGAGAAGCACCGGGTGAGAAAGAAGGAGGCATTGTCTCTCATCTTCTTTACAACATTACCGTGCGAGCTAAGCCAGAAGATTTTCCAGAAGAAATAACAGTGGATATTTCTGAACTAAACATTGGTGATTCCATTCAAGTTGACGCCTTGAAGTCCGGCAGAAACTTTGAAATTCTAGGTGAACCGGATGAAACAGTGGTAACCGTGCTTCCACCTCAAGAAGAGGAAGAGCCTGCTGCTGAAGAAGGCGGAGAGCCTGAGCTGGTAGGCGAAGAGGGTGCAGAGGAATCTGGTGAAGACGCCTCTGAAGACAATAATGATTCAAATCAATAACAAATAGATTACAAGGTATAGCCGGTTGTGGCCGGGTATACCTTTTTCACATCTGAGATTTTTGAAAGGAAAGACGGAGGTAGAGCCTGTACGGGCTCTTCTCCGTCCATTCTGCGTGAAAGAAAGCGATG
The DNA here is from genome assembly GCF_001310615.1 of Thalassobacillus sp. C254. Taxonomy (NCBI): domain Bacteria; kingdom Bacillati; phylum Bacillota; class Bacilli; order Caryophanales; family Bacillaceae; genus Thalassobacillus; species Thalassobacillus sp. C254. The sequence continues at coordinate 23,474 of NZ_BAXQ01000025.1, forward strand.
AAGTGAGGGAAAGATTATGAAGCTCATTGTCGGTTTAGGCAATCCAGGGGCAAAGTACAATGAAACAAGACACAATGTTGGCTTTGAAGCTATTGATATAGTGGCAGAAAAATTGAGTATCTCTTTAGATCAAAGCAAATTTAAAGGGGTATACGGGACAGGAGTTCAGGGTGGCGAAAAAGTATTTTTACTTAAGCCCCTGACCTTTATGAACTTATCAGGGGAATCGGTTAAGCCGTTGCTTGATTACTTCTCCATTGAACCTGAAGATGTACTAGTAATATATGATGATTTAGACCTGGAACCAGGTTCATTGCGCCTTCGGCAAAAGGGGGGCCATGGAGCCATAATGGCATGAAGTCTCTTATCAACCATTTGGGCACAAAAGATTTTAAAAGAATCAGAATAGGTGTTGGACGTCCCGAAGCAGGAGCATCCATTACCTCTCATGTGCTGGGTAAATTTCCGCCTGAGGAAAAGGAAGCTGTAAAGGAAGCGATTGAGAAGTCAGCTGAAGCCGCTGCTCTGTGGACGAAAGAGGATTTTGCTTCAGTGATGAATGAGTTTAATCGCAAAGAAGGAGTATAGGGAATGCTTCTGCCGTTTATACTACGAAAAAATAGCTGTAAACGGTAGAAGGGAGTATGCATATGGCAATTTCATATCACTGCCGTCATTGCGGGACAACCATCGGTGAGGTAGAAGACGATCGGCTGCTGGATTCTCATAAGCTTGGTTTACAAGAGCTTACAGAAAGTGAACGGGCAGAAATGGTTCATTACGGAAATAATGGAAATACCTATGTGAAGGTCACATGTGAGCATTGTCAGGAGGCATTGGAGAGAGATCCTTCTTTGCATGCAATTGAGCGTTGGATTAACTAATTAATCGTATTATCATGATAGTATATAAGATAGAAAAACAGCTTTGGTGAGACGTGAGCCAAAGCATTTTTCTGTTCTCTGGCTGCAAGTAAGGTGGAAAGAAGCAGTCTTGGATTGTATATAATTGGTGTACAGCAGCTATGTGCATCTGAATAGATAAGTAGGAGAAGGCCGTCATCCTGTTCCAAAGAGTGGGAGAGGTGGTTGAGAAATGAGGAGGAACAAAAAGAATGAAGGGTATCCAACAGGTCTTACTGAACAATAAAGATGTTCAAGCGGTAAAAGAGGGGGTGGAAGCGGGTTTAAAGGAGCAGTTGGTAACAGGGTTGACAGGGTCGGCCCGCACGATGTTAATGGCTTCGTTTTTTGAAGAGACTTCCCGCCCACAGGTTGTGATCACACATAACCTGTACCAAGCTCAAAAACTCTATGAAGACTTAATAGATCTTTTAGGTGATAATGTTTACTTATACCCTGTGAATGAACTTATTTCCTCGGAAATAGCTGTGGCCAGCCCTGAAATGATGGCTCAGCGAATCGAGGTATTAAATTCACTGCTGCATGGAAAGAAAGGCGTTGTGGTTGTCCCTATTGCAGGAATGAGACGTCTTCTCCCTCCTCCATCTCTATGGGAGCGCTGTCAATATCGTTTAAGAGTCGGGGAAGATCTGCCTATAGATGACTTTGTGTATACGCTGACATCTACGGGGTATCAACGAGCGGATATGGTCAGCTCTCCAGGCGAATTCAGCATTCGCGGAGGTATCATCGATATCTATCCACTGACAGAGGAAAATCCTCTGCGTATTGAACTTTTTGATACCGAGATTGATTCCATTCGCTACTTTCACGCAGAAGACCAGCGTTCATTAACGCAAGTAAAAGAAGTGCTCATTGGTCCGGGCCAGGAAATTATTCTGTTTAAAGAGCATCTATACCGGGGAGCAGAAAAGCTTGAGCACTCCCTTGCAGCCTCTTTAAAGAAATTGAAAAACAACGAAGTGAAGGAAAAGCTCCAAAGCTATTTAACGTATGAAAGGGATCAGCTCCGCGAGGGAAGCAGATTTCAGGGGCTGTATAAGTACGTAAGTTACTACTACGAGGAAACCGGCACGTTATTAGATTACCTGCCGGAAGACTCACTGGTAATGGTTGATGAATTAACAAGAGTTCAGGAAATGGCAGAAAGGCTGGACAAAGAGGAAGCTGAGTGGAACACCGCATTACTGGAGCAAGGTGAAGTCCCACATGACCTTGAATTATCCATCCCATTTGAAAAGCTTTTTACTCGTATGAAGCAGCCAAAGGTTCACCTGTCCTTGTTTTTACGTCATGTGCCTACCATTAATCCGCAAAATATTGTAAATGTGAACTGTAAGTCAATGCAGCAGTTCCATGGGCAAATGCCTGTGTTACAGGGGGAAGTTGACCGATGGAAAAAAGGCAGCTTTACAGTGGTATTCGTAGCAAGTGATGATGAGCGGGCGAAAAAGCTGCAAAATATACTGAGTGATTATGATATCGTAACGGAAATAGCGAAGGAAGGTACCTCACTTCGACCAGGATATCTATATATCACCACGGGGTATTTAAACAGCGGCTTTGAGCTTCCTATGGAAAAGATAGCTGTGATTACGGAAAAAGAAACGTTTACGAAGAAAGTAACAAGAGCAAGAAGAGGTCAGAAGATTTCTAATGCTGAGCGGATCAAAAGCTATTCAGAGCTTCAGGTCGGTGACCTTATCGTTCACACTAATCATGGGATAGGTAAATATTTAGGAATTGAAACTCTTGAAGTAAACGGTATTCATAAAGATTATTTAAATATTTCCTACGCAGGAAACGATAAGTTGTATGTGCCTGTGGAACAAATAGACCAGGTGCAGAAATACGTCGCTTCAGAGGAGAAAGACCCTAAGATCTACGCGCTTGGGGGAAATGAATGGAAAAAGGTTAAACGAAAAGTACAAAATTCAGTAGAAGATATAGCAGACGACTTAATCAAGCTTTATGCCGAAAGAGAAGCTTCGAAAGGTTATGCCTATTCACCTGACAGCCCTGAACAAAAAGAATTTGAATCTTCTTTTCCTTATCAGGAAACAGAGGACCAACTAAGGGCAATTCAAGAAATTAAAGAGGACATGGAGAAAGGCAGGCCAATGGACCGTCTTCTTTGTGGAGATGTTGGTTATGGGAAAACGGAAGTTGCAATCAGGGCTGCCTTTAAAGCCATTATGGATGGGAAGCAGGTAGCAATACTGGTGCCGACGACCATACTTGCCCAGCAGCATTACGAGACCATCCAGGAACGGTTTTCGGAATACCCTATTAATGTAGGCCTCTTAAGCCGTTTCCGTACACGAAAGCAGCAAAATGAAACGATAAAAGGGTTAAAGGCAGGAAGCGTAGATATTGTAATCGGTACCCACCGCGTTCTTTCCAAGGATGTAATATTCAAGGATTTAGGTCTATTAATCGTGGATGAGGAGCAGCGTTTTGGCGTGACCCATAAAGAAAAGATTAAGCAGCTGAAATCTAATATCGATGTGCTTACGCTGACAGCCACTCCTATACCAAGAACCCTTCATATGTCTATGCTCGGTGTCCGGGATTTGTCTGTTATTGAAACACCTCCGGAGAACAGGTTTCCCGTTCAAACGTATGTGCTCGATTATAATGCATCGCTCATCAAGGAGGCCGTAGAAAGAGAATTGAGCCGGGGAGGACAAGTGTATTTCCTCTACAACCGCGTAGACGATATAAGCCGTATGGCAGATCAAATTTCTATGCTTGTTCCGGAAGCAAATGTCACCTATGCACACGGGCAAATGAACGAACAAGAGCTTGAGTCAGTGATGATAGACTTCCTGGAAGGAAATAAAGATGTCCTGGTGACAACTACTATTATCGAAACAGGTGTAGATATACCGAATGTAAACACTTTAATCATTTACAACGCTGATAAGATGGGGCTCTCGCAGCTGTATCAAATACGTGGACGGGTAGGAAGATCTAACCGGGTGGCTTATGCCTATTTTACCTACCAAAGGGATAAGGTGCTAAGTGAAGTTGCTGAAAAACGGCTGCAGGCTATTAAGGAATTTACAGAATTAGGCTCCGGTTTTAAAATCGCGATGCGCGATCTTTCTATCAGAGGTACAGGAAATCTTCTCGGTGCCCAGCAGCACGGCTATATTGAATCCGTGGGGTTTGATTTGTATTCACAAATGCTGAAGGATGCAATTGAAGAGAGGAAAGGGGATAAACCAAAAGAGAAAGCACCTGAACTTGAAATTGATATGAAAGTAGATGCTTATATACCTGCCAGCTATATTGAAGACTCCAAGCAAAAAATTGAAATGTACAAACGTTTTAAAGGAGTGGAGTCAACAGAGGATATCAGGGATCTGGAGGATGAAATGATTGACCGCTTTGGTGATTTCCCTGTGGAAGTCAAGAACCTTATTTCTCTGACAAAAGTTAAGGTATACGGACAGGAAGAAGGAGTTGAGGCTTTGCTGCAGGAGAACAACAAAACTTCACTCATTCTTTCAAAAGAAACGAGTGATCAGATAGACGGGGCAAAGCTGTTTGCTGTCATAAATGATCTTGGCAGAGAACTGGGTCTAGGAGCGACGGATCAAAAAATCAAAATTGTTCTTCAACGACGCAAGATGTCAGATGAAAAGTACTTGGGCATACTCGAAAAGCTTTTGAAAAGGCTGCCAGAAGCAAAAAAAGAAACGGTTAATCAGACCAATTAAACAGTATTAAAGGGAAAACAGGCAAATTTTAAAAAATATATGGAAATTGAATGAATAGTTCTTTTTTGGTGACGGATAATAGGAGTAGCAAAACGATGAAGTAGAACTTTTCAACAGAAAAGTCTCGAAAAGAAAGGCAGCTAAGTTTATACCACCATTCTTTTATTCATCTCATCAAGAGAAAACAACTTAGAAAGTGAGGCATCTCAGATGAAAGCTACTGGTATTGTCCGTCGGATTGATGATCTCGGAAGGGTCGTCATTCCTAAAGAAATTCGCCGAACTTTACGAATAAGGGAAGGCGATCCATTAGAGATTTTTGTAGATCGAGACGGGGAAGTCATACTGAAGAAATATTCCCCTATCTCAGAATTGGGTGATTTTGCAAAGGAATATGCAGAGGCATTATACGAAACACTGCACCATCCTATTTTGATCGCTGATCGCGATACGTACATTGCTGTTTCTGGGGGATCAAAGAAAGAGTATGGCACGAAAAGCGTTGGAGAAGTAGTTGAGGAAGCCATCTCCGAACGTCAGACAAAGATCGAGAGCAGTCAAGGAGAATATAACGTCGTCAGTGACCATAAGGAAGAAATGCAAGGCTATGTGGTAGCTCCTATCATTGCTAATGGTGATCCTATTGGAGCAGTTGTTATGGTTGCCAAAAGTGAATCATTCATAGTGAAGTAACACAAAAGCTTCTGGAAACAGCAGCAGGTTTTCTTGCCAGACAAATGGAGCAATAATAAAGATTATAACCGATTTCAAAAAAGCAGCCAGCGGGCTGCTTTTTTGCAGTCATCTTTCGTTCTCTTAGGAAAGTCGTACAATGTGATATAATTAACGCCGGATACAATCCCGGGAGATAAAGCTACATATGAGAAAGGAAGAGCCTTTTTGGAGAATCGGAACATACCCGCTGGCAGTAAATTAATAAAGGGAGCTCTTATCCTTTCAGCAGCCGGTTTACTGGGAAAAGTACTTAGTGCTCTATACAGAGTCCCTTACCAGAATTTAACCGGAGACTTAGGTTATTATGTTTATCAGCAGATTTATCCATTCTACGGAGCTGTAATGGTCATCTCCATGTATGGGTTTCCGGTGATTATTTCAAAAATGATGCTTGAAGATCGTTTACATAGATCCAAGGGAGAGGAAATCGCAGCCGCCTCTTTTATATTACTTTCACTTTTTTCCTGCCGTTATGTATTCTATTGTGGGTAGCTGCTCCTTTTCTTGCAGAGTGGATGGGAGACGAAATGCTAGCGTTCCCGCTTCAAATCATCTCTTTATCCGTATTGACAGTCCCCTTTCTAGCTTCAGTCCGCGGGTACGGACAAGGAAGGGGAAATATGGTACCTACAGCTGTTTCTCACCTATCCGAGCAAGTGCTGAGAGTAGCGGTGATATTGATATTTGCTTGGGTTACATACATAAGCCAGGGAACAGCATATCAGGCAGGAACAGGAGCAGCCCTTGGGTCAGTTATCGGAAGTGCAGCGGGAGCTGTGGTACTCTTTTTTGTTACATTTAAAAGCCACCCGATTTCCTTTACACATCTTCACTGGCCAAGTGTGTTTGCTTCAAGCAGACAAATAGGAAAAAGACTTTTTGTAAATGGTATGCTCGTTTCTTTAGGAGCTATGATGTTTATTATCTATCAGCTTGTTGATGCATTGATGGTCATTCGAATGCTTCAAGGAGCAGGACTTGCTGGAGAAGAAGCGATGGTGGCAAAAGGTGTATTCGACCGCGGCCAGCCTCTCTTACAGTTTGGAACACTGGCGGCTACTGCATTTTCCTTAGCTGTAATTCCATATATCAGCAGAGAAGTTTCAAGGAAAAACGAGAAGGAAGCCGCATATTCGGGGAGCTTGCCATAAGGGTAAGCATCATTCTTGGGGCAGCAGCTGCCTTGGGGCTGTGGGTCATTGCTGAATCCGTAAACGTCATGTTGTTTGTTAATGGACACGGTACAGAGGTGCTTAGGTGGCTTGGCTTAACACTAGCCGTAAGCGGCGCAGCCGTCACATCAGCAGCTGTACTTCAAGGCAGAGACCACTTTTATCTGCCGGCTATTCACTTAAGTATAGGTATTATCGTCAAAATTTCTTTGAACATTTTGCTTATTCCAGCTTTCACAACAATTGGAGCTGCGGCAGCAACCGTAACAGGGATAGGAGTTACAGCTCTGCTAAATATTATTTTTATTTACCGAAAAGGCTATGCTGTAAAAATACAAGCCTTGCATGTTGTCAAAGGGGGAGCTGCTCTGCTTTTTATGTTACTGTTCACTTGGATTTTACATACCTGTCTTATGACTGCAGGGGAAGGTGGACGGGGAGTTCATGCCATTGCGGCGGTATGTTCTGCCACCGGAGGAGGAGGCATCTTTTTGCACCTCTTGTTACGCTGGAAAGTGATCTCCTCTCCTGAAAGCAGCTATCTCCCTGGCATGGACCGTTTAGAAAAGATTCTGTTGGTAAAGGAGCGATCAGCATGACTAGTAAAAAAATTTCAATCGTAGGTCTAGGACCTGCAGGTCTTGAATTTCTTCCACTAGGAGCATACAGGTTCATTAAAAAACAAGAGAAGGTCTACGCCAGAACAACAGATCATCCTGCTGTGAAAGATCTTCAGGAGGAATCTATAGCAATTGACAGCTTTGATTATTTATACGAAAAGCATGGAAATTTTGAGGATGTTTATAAGGAGATTGTAGAACGGCTCAGTGAGGAAGCACGCTCAACGAATGTTTGCTATGTCGTTCCTGGTCATCCCATGGTTGCTGAAATGACGGTACAGCTGCTCATTGAAAAAGAAGCAAAGGGTGAAGTGTCTATAGAATTTAAGGGAGGAGCAAGCTTCCTTGATCCCATGTTTCAAGCTCTTCAGATTGACCCGAGTGATGGTTTTCAGCTTTTAGATGCGACTGAGCTGAGTAAGGAAAATATGAATGTACGACAGCATATGATCATTACCCAACTATATGATCCACTTATTGCTTCGGAGGTTAAGCTTACTCTGATGGAAAAAGTTCCAGATGACTATGAGGTAAAGCTGGTAACAGCGGCAGGGTCTACGAGGGAAAGGGTAGAGACGCTCCCTTTGTATGAGTTGGACAGAAAAGCGGAGATAAGCAATTTAACAGCACTATATATTCCTCCAGTAAAGGATGAAGCGCTCCTGTACCAGGACTTCAACACACTTCGGCAGGTAATTGCAGAGCTTAGAGGTCCAAATGGCTGCCCGTGGGACAAAAAGCAAACACACCAGTCTCTTAAAAAATATCTTCTTGAAGAAGCTTACGAAGTATTGGACGCTATTGATGAAGAAGATGACTGGCATCTTCAAGAAGAGCTGGGAGATGTATTGCTTCAAGTCATGCTTCATGCGCAAATTGGAGAAGATGAGGGTTACTTCACGATAGATGATGTGATAGAAACCATTACAGAAAAAATGATTCGCCGCCATCCTCATGTATTTGGAGAAGAGCAGGCAGAAACGGCCGACGAGGTAGTGACTAATTGGGATGCAATAAAAAAGGAAGAGAAAAAAACAAAGGGGAAGATACAGAGACATCCTCTATATTAAGCAGTATCCCCGTGTCCCTTCCGTCCTTAATGAGAGCATTCGATCTCCAAAAACAAGCAGCGAAAGTGGGGTTTGACTGGGGCGAAGCAGAGCCAGTCTGGGCTAAACTTCAGGAGGAAATAGAAGAAATAAAGGCTGAAATTCAACAAGCTGACAAGGAAGCGATGAAAAAGGAATTCGGGGATCTGTTGTTTGTCCTGGTAAATCTGGGCCGCCACTATGGCCTTCATCCTGAAGAATCCCTTCATATGACGAACCAGAAATTCCAACGTCGATTTGCCTATATCGAAAAAAGGGTACGAGAAGAAAAGAAAAACCTTGAGGACATGAAATTAGAAGAAATGGATGCTTTATGGGAAGAGGCAAAAAGGAAGGAGAGAGAATCATGAGAATTGATAAGTTTTTAAAGGTTTCCCGTTTAATCAAACGCAGAACCTTAGCAAAAGAAGTGGCTGCCAAGGGAAGAATTACAGTTAACGGAAACAAGGCTAAAGCCGGCACCGAGGTAAAAGAAGGCGACGAGATTGCGATTCAGTTGGAAGTAAAAAAGTTACGGTAAGGGTAGAGGCAATCAAGGATACGACAAAGAAAGAAGAATCAAATTCGATGTACACTGTTTTAAAAGAAGAAGTGCAAGAGGCAAAAGAAGAGGAGAGAAATTACTAAAGTTAACCTGGCTGCGGTCAGGTTATTTTTGTTTTGCTTATTCGTTTATTCTATTACTCTCTTGTGACGCATAGGGATGAAACAAGCTAAAGAAACAGGAGAGTGGTCGTATGACATACCGTGATGATTATCAAGTAGAGCGTCCTCAAAAGATTCATGATATTACCCTCAAAGGAAGAAAAACATTAGAGATTTCAGGTGTGAAAGAAGTTGAAAGCTTTGACAATGAAGAGTTTCTATTAGAAACAGAGCTTGGCTATCTTTCCATCAGGGGCCATAACCTTCACATGAAAAACCTGGATGTAAAGGAAGGCGTTGTTTCTATTGAAGGGAAGGTAGATGACCTCATCTATCTGGATCAGCAGGATAACAAAACAAAAGGCTTATTCGGGAAGTTGTTCAAGTGACACTCTCTGTCCAGTTCTACACTATGCTTGTAATGGTCCTTATGGGAACAGCAGTAGGAATGAATTTAGATTTATATCATCGGTTCCTGGGGAAAGAACGATATTTTTCCTGGAGACGAGCTTTACTTGATGTATTGTTCTGGGTGGTTCAAGCCTTGTTGATATTTTATTTTCTCCTTCATGCTAATGAAGGAGAAATGCGTATTTATGTTTTTCTTGCTCTCCTCTTTGGCTTTTATTTTTACCGTCTTTGGGGCAGAGAAGTTTTTATGTCTACCGTCGAGAAAGTAATTACCTTTGTAAAACATTTGCTTCGTATTTGCAAGCAGATAATTACATTAACCGTTTTCAAACCTGTCAAATTCATATTGAAAGTCTTGGTAAGCTTAGGTATGATAGGAATAACAACCTTGTGTTCGATAGCAATAGGAATCTTCCGTGTAATTATATTCCCTCTTCGCTGGTTGGCATCGCCAATTGTTAGCCTGTTTATCCGCTGGTTCCCTCCTTCTTTGCGAAAAAGCATAAATTCTAAGGTAGATTTATTAAAAAAATGGGTAAAGGAGTGGCGGATATTTAAACGTAAAGGTGGTTAGAAATGGCAGATCAAAAAAGAAAATTACCAGACTGAAAACACAGTACGCAAGCGAGAAGAATCGTGAGCAGGAAAGAATGAAAGCTGTAGAAGAAAAGCGTAGACGCGGCCTGTCACGGCGCCTTACTGCTCTTGCAGCAGTCGGCATTCTTTTTACTATTATTGCCTCCGTTACTTTAATATCCCAGTGGTCCATGCTTGAAGCAAAGAAAGAAGAAAGAAACAGCTTGGAAATAGAGATAAAAGAGCTGCAAGCGGAGGAAATAGAATTGAAGCAGGAGATCGAGAACTACAACGATATAGACTACATAGCAGAAATTGCTAGAAGAGATTATTATCTAACAAAGCCTGGAGAAACGTTATTTAAAGTTCCGGCACAACAACAGTCTGATTGACACTTATTTTTTCATTCAAGTATAATAGTGGTGGCTGGCGGAAGGCATGCATGAAAACTTGCCCTGCTTACAAATAAGTGATTAACAAATTGTCTCACTTATCGTGTATAATAAAGGTGCAGGATATTCTTGCCCAAGGCCGCAATGAAATTTGAGAAGTATACAAGGAGGAGCATTTTTTTCATGTCAATTGAAGTAGGCAGCAAGTTGGAAGGGAAAGTAACCGGTATTACCAACTTTGGAGCATTTGTGGAACTTCCGGGAGGCAAAACCGGACTGGTGCATATCAGTGAAGTTGCCGATAAGTATGTGGATAACATTAATGAATTTTTAACTGTGGGAGATACAGTCACAGTGAAAGTAATGAAAGTAGAGGACGATGGTAAAATCGGCCTTTCTATCCGCAAAGCGCAGGATCGTCCTGAACGTCCAGAGCGTCCAGAGCGACAAGAAAGAACAGACCGTCCTAAAGGTGACCGTCGTGGCGGCTCCGGACGCGGGCCGGGCCGTGGTGGACCAGGCGGACGACCGCAACGCCCCGCTTCTTTTGAAGATAAAATGAATCGTTTTCTAAAAGACAGCGAAGAGCGTTTGGCCTCGTTACGTAAGAACACTGATTCCAAGCGAGGTGGCCGTGGATCTAAGCGCTAATCTTGCTGCCGGCTCTTGCAAATAATATAAGAAAAAGGGTGACTTATACAGGGTGGTGCCTGTTTGCCTCTAACCTTTCCTCCTGATCGTTAAAAAGGAAAGAAGAGACTGTAAGCATTCCCTGCCTGTCACCCTCTTTTCTGTTAAAAAAACTATTGACTTATTTGTAGAGAAAAGATACAATATTTATTGTCGCATAAACGAGGCGGTGTAGCTCAGCTGGCTAGAGCGTACGGTTCATACCCGTGAGGTCGGGGGTTCGATCCCCTCCGCCGCTACCATACTTAGTTTATCTTTACTAAATTAATAGATAAATCTTATAAATACGACCGAAAGGGATCTCCCTTTCGGTTTTTTTGTCTAATAAATGATTGTTTCCTGTTATTTGAAATATATGTAGCCAAATAAAAAGAACCGGATTTAATTATCTGACTTTTTCAACTTCTTTCGCCTTGATCTGTCTTTATAGACAGGTCCTTTTTTTGAAAAAAGAAAAGTTTTAAGATTATAATCAGCTATTTATTTTTGGAAAAAAAAGTAAAATCCTTAGTGGGACAGGGAATTGGTTTAAGAAAAAGAAAACGTCGAAGAGTTTTTTGGGGGGGATTTGGCATTTTGACAAACATTGTACTTTTCAACATCTATACTTGCTTTACAACTCCTTACAAGGCGGTGAAGCATGTGTTACAAAAAGAGACCACGACTAAAAGAAGCGTAGACGTGTTATGGCCTGTTAAACAAACATGGGGAATGATAACCGCAACAGGAAAAAAAGGAAAGGAACGAGCGATACGAGGATCTGAATTGGTTTTTCTGCAGTGGGGAGGGCTCCTTTTTATTGTAGGGGTGCTATTGGGAAGAGCTGTGCTGTTAGCAGAGCTTTATCCTTTTGCCATCCCTTTCTTTGCTGCCGTGTATGTGTGGAGGCGAAACAAAGGGGTCGTTGCAGCGGCAGGTATTCTTTTAGGAACGTTCCTCGGAGCTCCTTTTCACGCTACGTTTGTATTAGGAGGAATTATTCTTTTTGTTTTACTCTTTGAATGGATGAAACGATACAGCTGGAAAACCTCCATGTCTCTTCCTATAAGTGTTTTACTGGCCACCGGGCTTTCACGGTTGTTCGTAAACTGGGCTTCCCTTGGCGAAATTACTAGTTACACAGGGGTAATGACCGGTGTGGAAGCTGGGCTGAGCTTCGTACTTACTATGATATTTATGCAGAGCCTTCCTCTCCTGATGACTAAAAATCGCAGACAGCCTTTAAAACACGAAGAAATTGTCTGCTTCATTATACTTTTGGCTTCAATAATGACTGGCGCTATTGGTTGGGTAATTTATGGCTTAGCTGCCGAGCATATGCTGGCTCGTTACTTGGTGTTGTTGTTTGCTTATATTGGTGGAGCAGCAATTGGTTCAGCTGTCGGGGTAGTCGTAGGTCTGGTGCTAAGCCTTGCAGCGGTAGCTAACCTGTATCAGATAGGGCTCCTGGCATTTGCCGGCTTGCTTGGAGGACTATTAAAAGAAGGGAAAAAACTGGGGGTGAGCCTGGGGCTGTTGTTAGGAACGGCTCTGATTGCTTTATATGGAAATGGAATGGGAGCCGCAAGCTTGACGTTAGCAGAGTCTGCTGTAGCCGTTTTGTTATTTTTCTTTACGCCTAAAGTGGTGACGAGCTTTTTAGCTAAATATGTTCCCGGGACTTCTGAACACGTGCAGGAGCAGCAAAAGCATGCCAAGAAAATAAAAGACGTTACAGCTATGAAAGTCGAGCAGTTTTCAAAGCTGTTTCAAACGCTGTCTCATAGCTTTTCCGTACCCCCGTCTGTTCACAGGAGAGAGGAGGAACAGCATGAAGTGGATTTAATGCTGAGCCAGGTGACGGAAAAAACGTGCCAAACGTGCTTTAAAAAAGAAAGATGCTGGGTTAATCAATTTAATGAGACCTATGAAAGCATGTCAACCATGATTGAAGAATTACAGGTAAGTGGAGGGATTTCCCAAAAGACACAAGGGAGCTGGAGCCGCTTATGCCACTACAATACAAAAGTAATCAATGTGATGAAGGAGGAATTGGCTGATCATGAAAAGAGACAAACATTAAAATTAAAAGTAGAGGAGAGCAGAAGACTTGTAGCGGATCAATTAGAAGGAGTCTCCAAGATTATGGAAAACTTTGCTGGTGAAATACAAAAAGAAAAAAGAAAACCATTATTGGCAGGAGGAACGAATACATGATGCGCTTAATCATGCCGGGGTAGAAATTAATCACATTGATATTTATAGGCTGGATGAAGGCAATGTAGAAATAGAAATGATAATGGAAAAGGATGAAGGGTTTGGTAAAGGAGAAAAAGTGATCGCGCCGATGCTTTCCGATATTTTAAATGAACATATTGTTGTAGCAAAAGAAAAAAGTGATGAAGCAGAGGTTGGATATTCCTGCATTACCTTTGTATCAGCCAGGACATACACCGTGGAAACAGGAATAGCGACTGTCGCTAAAGGAGGGACGTGGGTATCTGGTGACAGCCACTCAGCAGTGGACATTGGGTCAGGAAAGTTTGCCGTGGCAATTAGTGACGGCATGGGAAATGGAAAACGAGCCCATGAAGAAAGCAAGGCCACTCTGCAGCTCTTGCAGACCATTTTGCAGTCGGGAATGGATGAAACAGTAGCGATTAAGTCTATTAATTCAATCCTCTCCCTTCGTACAAATGAAGAGATGTTTTCTACACTGGACTTGGCGATGATAGATTTACAGGATGCAGACGCCAAGTTTCTAAAAGTTGGTTCCATACCGAGCTTTGTAAAAAGAGGGAGTAAGGTATTTCAAATAGAAGCAGGTAACCTCCCGATGGGGATGCTGGACAACGTTGAGGTGGATGTCGTAAATGAGCAGTTAAAAGATGGGGATCTTTTAATTATGATGAGTGATGGAATATTTGATGTTCCTAAAGGAATCGAAAACAAAGAAGTGTGGATGAAACGTCTTGTCTATCAGTTAAATGTTAATAAGCCGCAGGAGGTGGCAGATCTTTTATTAGAAGAAGTGATTCGGGCCGGACAGGGGGAAATTAACGATGATATGACGATCGTGGTAGCAAAAATTAAGCGAAATATACCAAAGTGGGCGTCAATACCAGTTGGACAGCATGTAAATCTGTTAAGGAAAAAAGCTCAGTAGCAGAATCATAGAAAGAAAGGAGAGAAAAGTATATTCCCCTTCGGATTTGTGAAAGATGGTACCATTACATCTTCATAACGGAGGGGTATTTTATGAGTAAAGGCACGTTAAAGCAAATTTTGTTGTTAACTGATGGGTGCTCGAATCAAGGTGAAGATCCGGTTGCTATAGCTGCTCTTGGGAAAGAGCAAGGAATAACCACAAACGTTATCGGTGTCCTTGAAGAAGGGATGATGAGCCAGCAAGGGGAGAAAGAAGTTGAGGAGATTGCTTTAGCTGGAGGGGGAATAAGCCAGATTGTATACGCAAAGCAGTTGGCACAAACGGTACAAATGGTAACAAGAAAAGCGATGACACAAACTCTTCATGGGGTGGTGAACAAAGAACTTTCGAGTATTCTTGGAAAAAATCAAGAGTTGGATGATCTTCCTCCTGAGAAGAGAGGAGAGGTGATGGAGGTCGTTGATGAGCTGGGAGAAACCATTCGCCTTGAAGTACTAATTCTAGTAGATACTAGTGCCAGTATGAAAACAAAGCTGCCCATGGTGCAGGAAGCTCTTACTGATTTGTCTGTAAGTTTAAATTCCAGAGTTGGAGAAAATCGCTTTTCCTTATATTCATTTCCCGGGAAAAGAAAAGAGGTAGATCAGCTTCTGGACTGGACTCCAAAGATAGAGTCATTGACCGGCAAATTCCAAAAGCTTACGGTTGGAGGAGTTACTCCTACAGGGCCGGCTTTACAGGCTGCTTTGCTCAATTTTGGAAGACGTCAGGATAAAAGGAGTCTGATTTCTCGTGGTCACGAAGAAGACTACATGGAAGAGTCAGGATTCTAACTTGCAAAGGGGGACATGTATAACAGGGAAATGGCACGGGCACAAGTACCACGTATTAAAAAAGCTTGGGGAAGGAGCGACGGGTACTGTTTATCTGGCCGAATCGCCAAAAGGAAAAGTAGCGGTAAAAGTGGGAAAAAACAATATGTCTATTACTTCAGAGGTCAACGTATTATCCCACTTTTCAAAAGTAAAAGGACAGGTCTTGGGGCCTTCCCTCCTTGATATGGATGATGTGATCCTTCAAGGAGAGGCCTTTCCGTTTTATGTAATGGAGTATTTAGAAGGAACAACTCTCCTTTCCTTTGTAGAGAACAGAGGAAGTGAATGGGCACCTATATTTATTGTTCAGCTGCTTGGAGACTTGGATCGCCTTCACCGGGCCGGGTGGGTATTTGGAGATCTTAAGCCTGATAATTTAATTATTACCGGTCCTCCTGCAAGAGTCAGATGGTTTGACGTGGGCGGCACTACCCTCATAGGAAGGTCGGTAAAAGAATACACAGAGTTTTTTGATAGAGGATATTGGGGATTGGGAGACCGAAAAGCAACCCCATCCTATGATCTTTTTGCTTCCGCCATGATCTTTCTTAATGTCGCCTATCCAAATAGATTTGAAAAAAAGGGAGGAGAAAACCCTCTTCCTTATCTTTCAGGAAAAATAGAGTCGGCTCCTTTGCTGCGTCCGTACAAGAAAGTATTGATTAGGGCATTAACCGGGGAATATCCAAACGCTCAATTAATGAAAAAAGATTTAATGGAATCCATCTCTGACAAACAGAGAAAAGAAAAGAATAAAGCCTGAAAAAAAAGGAAAGCAATTGAAGAAAAAAAAGAGTCCCCCCCCGCCAGTGCTCCTCCTGAGAAAAAGCCTTCCTACAAAATAGAAATAATGTTAACTGCCTCTTTTCTCTTTTTAGCATCTGTCTTATACTTAGTGGGACAGTGGATATAATTGAGAAAATTTACTAAAAAGCGAGGTGGGCCTGCTTATGGCAAAAGCAGAAGAAACAATGGATGTATGCCTTTTAGCAGGGCACCTTTTACTAAAATACGGAGCGGAAACATACCGAGTAGAGGATACAATGAAAAGAATGGCGCAAGCCTCGCATATGAAAAAGGTCAACAGTTTTGTTACCACTACCGGTATCTTTTTATCGTTTCAGACTGAAGATGGCTCTGATTTAATGCAGATGATTCGGATCGTCGAAAGGTTTCAGGACTTAAGCAAGGTTACGTCAGTAAACCAAATATCAAGAGAGTTTGTAATTGGAGATATTTCATTAGAAGAAGCAAATCTTCAGCTTCTTGATGTAGAAAACGCTCCTATGAATTATCCTCTCTGGCTCATCTATTTAGCTTCAGGAATAGGTGGGGCAGCTTTTTCGTTTCTAATGGGCGGGAACTTGTTTGATATGCTTCCTGCATTCATAGGAGGAGTCATTACTACATTAAGTCTCGTATTTTTTCAGCATTTTTTGAAAGCCAAGTTCTTTTCAGAGTTCATGGCTGCTTTTATAGGAGGAGGGACAGCTTTTTTTCTTGTGGGTATTGGTTTTGGCTCAAATATTGATCAGATCATTATAGGGTCATTAATTCCGCTGGTCCCGGGTATTCCATTAACGAACTCTGTCCGTGACTTGATGTCGGGAGATCTGGTTGCCGGGGTGGCGAGGGGCTCTGAAGCAGCTTTAACATCACTTTCCATTGCTTCCGGGATAGCCTTATCAGTGACAATATTTTTAGGAATAATAGGGTGATAGAGGTATGTTGTTAGAGTTATTCCTTTGTTTTATAGCTACTGCTGCCTTTGGCATAATCTTTAATGTACCTTTCCGTCTTGTTTGGGTTGGAGGGTTCATCGGTGTACTTACATGGTTTCTTTACCGAATCTTGCCTGAATTTGATATTCCATTAGCCTTTGCCACCGGAGCTGCGGCTTTTAGTGCAGCATTTATTTCACACTGGCTGGCACGTTTTCAAAGAGTACCTGTCACTACTTTTACCATTCCGGGGATTATTCCTCTTGTTCCTGGTGGCAAAGCATATGCTACCATGCTTGCATTTGTTGATGAGGATTATATAACCGGCCTTGAGCAGGGAGTAGGGACCTTGCTTCAAGCAGGTGCGATCGCAGCCGGCCTAGTGTTTGCTTTATCTGTGTTTTCAATAGGCAGAGGAGTGGGACAGCGTTATGAAACAAACCGTTAAGGATTTTATTACCTCCCACAAGTTAATTGACAAGGGAGATACCATTGTTGCAGCTGTTTCAGGCGGCCTGATTCCATGGCTCTTCTTCATTACCTTCATGAGATGAAAGATACCTGGGATCTTCAGGTTGTAGCAGCACATGTGGAGCATGGCCTCCGCGGTACACCCTCTATAAAGGATGCAGAATTTGTAGAGGAGTGGTGCCGGGAGCATTCTGTCTATTTTGAAAAGGTGCACCTTTCATTAGCTGATAAAGTAAAGCAAGACAAAGGATCAGTGCAAAAGACAGCTCGCCAGGCAAGGTACGAATTCCTGGGAAATGTAATGATCAGATGGGGAGCACAGAAGCTTGCAACCGCCCACCACGGAGACGACCAAGTAGAGACAATGCTTATGAAGCAGACGTCAGGAAGAGCGTTAATTGGAGAAATGGGGATACCGGTGAAAAGAGAAGAGGCATATGGCGTAATTATCCGGCCACTTCTCTCGGTTACAAAGGAAGAGATTTTGGCGTATTGTCAAAAAGAAGGAGTTACATACCGGGAAGATGAGAGTAATAAGAAAGACGACTATTTAAGAAACAGGTTTCGAAAAAGGATCCTTCCTTTTTTAAAAGAGGAAGAACCAGAAGTCCATTCTCATCTACAAAAACTATCTGAATGGATGAATGAAGACAGAAAGTATATAGAAGCGATGGCAGAATCAGAAATAAAGAAGTCAGTCATCTCTAAACAGCCTGATGAAATTACCATATCTGTCCCTTGCTGGGCATCTCTTCCTGTTTCTTTACAAAGACGGGGGATTCCTCTACTATTAAAGTATCTTTTTAGGGATAAAGAGCCAGAACTTTCATCAATACATATAGAGGATTGTCTGCGCCTTATTTCGGGTACTAGTCCCTCAGGACAACTGGATCTCCGCCAGGGACTGATGGTGGTTCGTTCATACGAGAAATGCCGTTTTACAATGGAAAGACGCGTGGAGAACAGGAATACAGAGGAAAAAAGAAGTCTGAAGGTACCTGGTGAAACAGTGTGGAACGGTCACAAGGTCACAGCAAGGATTAGTGATCAGCTTCCACCTGCCTGGAAAGAAAAGGACATATTTGTATGTGAGCTTGAGGGGCTGCCTCTTCCCCTGACAGTGAGAGGGCGTCAGCCAGCTGATCGCATACGGCCAGCGGGGATGAAAGGAAGACAGAAAGTGAACCGGATTTTTATTGATGAAAAAGTCGATAAAAGCATACGTGATCACTGGCCGGTCATTGTTGATGGAGAAGGGGATATTTTGTGGCTTCCCCTGTTAAAAAATCTGAGAGAGCGCTCACTGCAACACAAAGCAAGCCTTTTTTAATTTTATTGTATGAAAAAAGGTGAAAGTGACAAAATGGTGAAAGATACGGCATCGTGGAGTTTTATGTGCCTATTTAAAGTGCAGGAAGGGTGTAGAGTGCTTTTTCTCATGGTAAGATAGGTCTCGAGGTAAAAAGACGCACGCTTTTGAGGCTTGCAAACATACATTCCATTCGGGAGGGTACACATAAAGAATGAAAGATGAAATCCAAAAAGTTCTAATTACTGAAGAAGAGATCCAGGAAAAAATAGGTGAAATTGCGAAAGATATGACGGCTGAATACGAAGGGCGTTTTCCATTGGTGATTGGAGTGCTCAAAGGAGCTCTCCCTTTTTTGACCGATTTGACGAAACGAATTGATACTCATTTGGAATTTGATTTTATGGATGTATCGAGCTATGGCAACAGTACTGTTTCTTCTGGAGAAGTAAAGATTATTAAGGACCTTGATACATCAGTTGAGGGCCGGGATGTTATTATTCTGGAAGATATCATTGACAGCGGATTGACATTAAGTTATTTGGTAAGCCTAATAAAGCACAGAGGGGCTAAATCATTAAAAATTGTTACTCTTCTCGATAAGCCGGATGGCCGAAAAGTTGACTTAGTTCCTGATGTAGCAGGTTTTAATGTTCCGGATGAGTTTGTCGTCGGGTATGGATTGGATTATGCAGAAAGATATCGAAACCTCCCCTACATTGGTATTCTTAAGCCGGAAATTTACAAGAGCTAATTATTGTGAGGAAGAGAGCAAATATGATACTATTATCTAAGCTTTTATTGTCCGTGGGAGGAGGTCAGGAATGAATCGTATTTTTCGTAATACAATCTTTTACTTGCTTATATTTCTCGTTATCATAGGGATTATCAGTTTCTTGGGAGATGATCCGCAACAAGCTGACCTAGAGGTAACGTCTAATGAATTTGTTAGCACTCTGGAAAACAACGAAGTAACATCCATGATGGTACAGCCTGAAGGAGAAGTGTATTTCGTTCAATATCAAACTCAAGAGTCCGCTGAGGACGAGTATTTTCATACACACATTCCTATTTCAGAAGCATCAACTAACTTACTTATGACAGCACAAGGACCTGATGGGAACGTGGTGACGTTTGAAACGGAAC
The DNA here is from genome assembly GCF_001310615.1 of Thalassobacillus sp. C254. Taxonomy (NCBI): domain Bacteria; kingdom Bacillati; phylum Bacillota; class Bacilli; order Caryophanales; family Bacillaceae; genus Thalassobacillus; species Thalassobacillus sp. C254. The sequence goes on from NZ_BAXQ01000025.1 coordinate 43,142, forward strand.
CAGCCGAAGAGCCTGGAGGCTGGGTTACTTTCTTTGTTTCAGTTATCCCTTTCATCATCATCTTTATCCTGTTCTTCTTCTTGCTTAGCCAGGCCCAGGGCGGCGGCAGCAAGGTTATGAACTTTGGTAAGAGTAAGGCCAAGCTTTATCAGGAAGATAAGAAGAAAGCCCGCTTTAAAGATGTGGCTGGTGCAGATGAAGAGAAACAGGAGCTTATGGAAGTTGTTGACTTCCTTAAAGACCCGCGGAAATTCGCCACAATCGGTGCCCGTATCCCTAAAGGTGTTCTTCTTGTAGGACCGCCGGGAACAGGTAAGACATTAATCGCAAGAGCTGTGGCTGGGGAAGCCGGAGTACCGTTTTTCTCCATCAGTGGTTCAGACTTTGTGGAAATGTTTGTCGGTGTCGGTGCATCCCGTGTTCGTGACCTCTTTGAAAATGCAAAGAAAAATGCTCCGTGTATTATTTTCATTGATGAAATTGATGCCGTGGGCCGCCAGCGTGGTGCCGGTGTCGGCGGCGGGCACGACGAACGTGAGCAGACGCTTAACCAATTGCTCGTAGAAATGGACGGGTTTGGTGCCAATGAGGGGATAATTATCATTGCTGCGACAAACCGTTCGGATATTTTGGACCCAGCGCTCTTGCGTCCTGGACGTTTTGACCGTCAGATTATGGTAGGCCGTCCTGACGTGAAAGGCCGTGAGGAAGTACTTAAAGTACATGCCCGTAACAAGCCTTTAGCAGATGACGTGAATTTGAAAGCCATCGCACAGCGTACACCTGGTTTTTCAGGAGCTGATCTTGAGAACCTCTTAAACGAAGCTGCCCTGGTGGCTGCTCGGGAAGACAAAACGAAGGTTCACATGAAGCATGTAGAGGAAGCCATTGACCGTGTGATTGCTGGTCCTGCGAAGAAGAGTCGAGTGATTTCCGAGAAAGAAAAAGGAATCGTTGCGCATCACGAAGCAGGCCATACGGTCGTCGGTGTGAAGCTTGAAAATGCGGATATGGTTCATAAGGTAACGATTGTTCCTCGAGGACAGGCAGGCGGTTATGCTGTTATGCTTCCAAAAGAGGACCGTTACTTCATGACGAAGCCGGAGCTTCTCGACAAAATTGTCGGTCTACTTGGCGGACGTGTAGCTGAGGAAATTATCTATGGCGAGGTAAGTACAGGAGCCCATAATGATTTCCAAAGAGCGACTGGTATCGCAAGGAAAATGGTTATGGAATACGGTATGAGTGATAAGCTGGGACCTCTGCAGTTTGGTTCAGGGTCCGGCGGTCAAGTATTCTTGGGACGAGACATCCAAAATGAACCAAATTACAGTGATGCAATCGCCCATGAAATTGACCAGGAAGTTCAGCGCATTATTAAGGAATCATATGAGCGCTGCCGCCAGATTTTAACCGAAAACAAGGACGCTCTTGAACTGGTTGCTCAAACGCTTCTAGAGCTTGAGACCCTGGATGCTGAACAAATCCAATCTCTTGTTAATGAGAAGAAGCTTCCGGAAGGTCATCATGCGAACCCTGAAAACCAGGACAATGATGATGTGAAGGTAAATATTCAGTCTAAATCAGACAATGACAAGGCTGATGTCTCTTCTTCTGAAGAAGGAAATGTGACAAAAGAGCCAGAAGATGGAATCGAAGAATCTGGGCCAAACGATCTGCCTGAGAATCCAGATCCTGAAGACAGAGATAAGCGTTAAGATGAGTATTTTTTAAAAAAAGGGGTGCCTGCGGGCATCTCTTTTTTAATGCCTGGTATTGTAGCTGAGCAAGCTGGATCAGAAAAAAGGTGTAATACCTCTGGTAAGAAGGGGACAAGTTCTATAGGAATCTGATCAGGGGAAAAGACATTTTGCTTTCATATTTTTTGTCTATAAGCTATTCTTTGTAAGCAAACGTTTTAACAATTAAAAAAGGTGCAATAGTGGTGATATAAATGATTTGTGTAATTGACGTGGGAAACACCAATATAGCGTTAGGGTTATATGATAAAGAGACACTTTTATATCATTGGCGCATTTCTACTGACCGAAGAAAAACGGAAGACGAGTATGGGATGATAATTAAATCTCTAATGGAGAATAATAATGTACCAGCCAAAGTGTAGAAGGCATTATTATTTCTTCCGTTGTTCCTTCCATGATGTTTGTATTTGAGCATATGTGCAAAAAATACTTCAACCTTTCACCTATGGTGATTGGCCCGGGAATTAAAACGGGACTGAACATTCGGTATGACAGTCCAAGAGACGTAGGGGCTGACAGAATTGTTAATGCAGTCGCAGCTCTGCATCAATACAATGGTCCTTTAGTGATTGTAGACTTTGGGACAGCGACGACTTTTTGTTATATTGATTCCTCAAATCAATACGCAGGGGGGGCAATTGCTCCCGGCCTCACGATTTCCACAGAGGCCCTGTACAATCATGCCTCTAAGCTGCCAAGAGTTGAAATAAGCAAACCAGAGAGCGTAGTAGGGAAAAATACGGTTCATGCTATGCAGTCTGGAATATATTATGGTTTTGTAGGACAGGTAGATGGGATAGTATCTCGAATGATTGACCAGGCTGATCAGACCCCATTTGTCATTGCTACCGGTGGGCTTGCCAAGTTAATCAGCAAAGATTCAAAAACGATCAACAAAGCAGATCCATTTTTAACCTTAAAAGGTTTAAAAAGTCATTTATGAAAAAAATAAATAAATCATTAAAAGGAATTTTCTACGGAAAGGATGGACTAGTATGTCTGATTATCTTGTAAAAGCAACGGCCTATGAGGGAAAAGTAAGGGCCTATGCAATTAAATCCACCGAAATGGTGAATGAAGCGGTCCGCAGACATCAGGCGTGGCCAACAGCCGCAGCAGCTTTAGGACGAGCGATGACGGCTGGGTCCATGATGGGAGCCATGCTAAAGGGAGACGATAAACTAACGATTAAAATCGAGGGTGGCGGCCCAATGGGACCAATCGTAGTTGATAGTGACTCTAAAGGGAATACGAGAGGGTATGCTCATAATTTACAGGTTCATTTTGATTTAAATAAGCATGGAAAATTGGATGTAGCCCGGGCAGTAGGAACAGAAGGACATTTGGCAATAGTAAAGGATTTAGGAATGAAGGAGCACTTTACTGGTAACAGTCCTATTGTATCTGGTGAACTTGGAGAGGACTTCACTTATTACTTTGTTACCTCTGAACAGGTTCCTTCATCAGTGGGACTGGGAGTACTTGTTAACCCTGATAATACGATAATGGCTGCTGGTGGTTTTATTCTGCAACTGCTTCCAGGAGCTGATGATGAGCTGATTGACAACTTAGAGAAGCAGCTTGGTGCAATGCCTCCTATTTCTAAGCTCATTGAAAAGGGAAAAAATCCTGAAGAAATTCTCCAAATTATCTTTGGAGAGGAAGTAAAGATTCTTGATAAACAAGAAGTGAAATTCACTTGTCAATGCTCTAAAGAACGAGTTGGAAATGCAATTGTGAGTCTTGGAAGCGAGGAATTAGAGGATATGATCCAAAAGGACAAGGGAGCGGAAACACAGTGCCATTTTTGTAATGAAATCTACAATTTTTCTGTAGAGGACTTACAGGAACTAAAGGAACGTGCGTTGAATAGTGAAAGTAATACCCCTGGATAAAAAGGGGTATTATCATTGAGCCCCGGCTTTAATGAATAAAGTGTTTGACACTTTAAATAATCTACTGGTAAGATAAAAACAATAAAGCCTATGAAATTACTAGGGTATTAGGAGGAGTCTTAATGAGAGTAGCAAATTCAATTACTGATTTAATTGGAAACACTCCGCTAGTAAAGTTAAATCGTTTAGTGGGAGAAAACGACGCAGATGTATACTTAAAGCTTGAATTTATGAATCCGGGAAGCAGTGTTAAAGATCGTATTGCGTTAGCGATGATTAAAGACGCTGCAGAACAAGGAAAGCTTAAAGAAGGAGATACACTTATAGAGCCAACAAGTGGAAACACGGGTATTGGATTAGCAATGGTTGCTGCTGCTCAAGGATACAAAGCAGTGCTTGTCATGCCTGATACAATGAGCATGGAGCGCCGGAATCTGTTACGCGCATATGGTGCAGAACTTGTACTTACACCTGGATCTGAGGGTATGGGTGGAGCAATCCGTAAAGCGAACGAGCTGGCAGAAGAAAATGGATATTTCATGCCTCAGCAATTTGAAAATGAAGCAAACCCTAAGATTCATCGTGAGACAACAGGAAAAGAGCTTCTGGAACAAGTAGACGGTCAAATTGACTCATTCGTATCTGGTATTGGAACTGGCGGCACCATTACAGGTGCAGGTGCCTCTTAAAAGAAAATTATCCGGAGATGAGAATTGTAGCTCTTGAGCCAACTGACTCCCCGGTTCTTTCTGGCGGAAGCCCCGGCCCGCATAAAATCCAGGGCATTGGCGCCGGTTTTGTACCAAAAATCCTCGACACTGACGTGTATGATGAAGTCGTTCAGGTAAGCAAGGATCAAGCTTACGAATATGCTCGCCGTGCAGCGAGAGAAGAAGGCATCCTTGGCGGGGTATCTTCGGGTGCGGCGATTTATGCTGCATTAGAAGAAGCAAAAAAGCTTGGTAAAGGAAAGAAAGTTGTAGCTATCATTCCTAGTAATGGAGAGCGCTACCTCAGTACACCTCTTTATCAATTTGAAGAATCAGAATAAGAAGCTATTAAAAAGCAGCCGTTTCTGGCTGCTTTTTTTGGAATCTTTTAAACGATGGGGTAAGACACATTAGCGGAGAAGGCTCCTTATTTTTTTCTTGTCTCTTAATGGTACAATGAGGAACGATTTAAAGCTTCCCATGGAAGAATGCGAGGAGTGACAATGATGAATGAAGCTTTTTCCCCGCTTCCTGCAAAAGAAAGCCGTCGATACGTCAAAGCGCAGAGCTTTTCTTTTCCAGAGGAGAAGTGGTTTCACACATATAAACATATGAGCAAAAATCTAGAATATCACGTTCTGCTTGAAAGTGGCCGAAGCGGCCGCTACAGCATGGCCGGCCTCTCTCCTTTTGCTTTATTAAGAGGAAAAGACGATCTATTTACCGTAGAAACAAAAGAGGGGAAAGCTGAAACCAAAGGAGATATCCTTGAGGAAATGAGGCGGTGGCTGGCACCTTACCAAACTAAAAAACATCCGGAGCTTCCCGATTTCCAGGGAGGAGCTATTGGTTTTTTCAGCTATGACCTTGTCCGGCAGGTCGAGCTTTTACCACAGGATTCAAGCGATGATTTAAATACAGATGATTTTTATTTTCTAGTGTTTAACGATGTCTTTCTTTATGATCATCAAGAGAAAAAGCTATGGATAATCGTTCATTACCAAGAGAGTGAACAGCAGAAAGCAGAGGCCAAAATAGCAGATTATTATGCAAGCTGGTCTGATCCTTATCCCTCCTGGGAATGGTCAAACAAAGAAGAGCAAGAGGAAATGTGGGAGGTTTCTCTAAATGAAGGTGAGTTCTCACAAGCTGTACGAAAGGTACAAGACTACATCAAAGCTGGTGACGTGTTTCAAGTAAATCTATCAGTGCGGCAGGCGAAGACTCTTCAAACGGAACCCCTTCATATTTATGAAAAGCTAAGAGAACTTAACCCGTCTCCGTATATGGCTTACATTCACACTCCAGATTTCCAGCTTGTGAGTGGATCACCGGAATTATTAGTAAAGAAGGATGGAGAGGAAGCAAGCACAAGACCGATTGCCGGGACGAGGTCAAGAGGGAAAACCAAGGAGCAAGATCTGGCCCTTGAAGAAGAGCTCCTCTATAATGAAAAAGAGCGGGCTGAGCACGTTATGCTCGTCGATTTGGAAAGAAACGACTTAGGAAGAGTGTGTAAATACGGGAGCGTCTACGTAGACGAACTCATGGTTATTGAACGATACTCCCATGTCATGCATATCGTTTCAAATGTAAAAGGAATACTTGCCGAAGACATAGATGTATATGATATGATAAGAGCAACCTTTCCAGGAGGAACCATTACAGGTGCTCCTAAGATTAGAACCATGGAAATCATTGAGGAGCTGGAGCCTGTCCGACGGGGAGTGTACACAGGATCTATAGGCTGGATTGGGTTTAACGGAGACATGGAAATGAATATTGTCATTCGAACCTTGCTTGCAAAGGAAGGGAAAGCTTATGTCCAGGCTGGAGCAGGTATTGTAATTGATTCTAATCCTGCGGCTGAATATAAGGAGTCCTTGAAAAAGGCAAAGGCCTTGTGGAAGGCAAAAGAGCTGAGTGAAGAAGAGGTATCAGGAAAACAGAGTAGAGCGGAGGAGGAACATTTATGATTTTAATGATTGATAATTACGATTCATTTACGTATAACCTAGTACAGTATCTGGGTGAAATGGGAGAGGAACTGGTTGTAAAAAGAAACGACCAGGTAACTCTTGAAGAGATAGAAGAATTAGCACCGGATTTCATTATGGTATCCCCGGGCCCTTGTACTCCAAACGAGGCAGGGATCAGCATGGAAGCGATCCGTCATTTTGCTGGAAAAATTCCTATTTTTGGAGTGTGTCTGGGTCACCAGTCTATTGCCCAGGTATTCGGCGGAAAAGTGATTCGTGCTGACCGTTTAATGCACGGGAAAACATCCGACATTTATCACGAGGATAAAGGAGTGAACAAGGGACTGCCACAGCCTTTTACAGCAACTCGCTATCACTCGTTAATTGTGGAAAAAGAAAGTCTGCCTGACTGTTTTGAAATTACTTCTTCCACAAAAGAAGGAGAGATTATGGGTATCCGCCATAAAACACTGCCGGTGGAAGGTGTGCAATTTCACCCTGAATCCATAATGACAGGAGACGGAAAAACTCTTTTACGCAACTTTATTGAAACCCACCGGGCTGTACAAGGAGTATAAGATGTATATTCATATAAACGGAAAAATTATGAAGGCGGGCGAAGCTCGCCTTTCCCCTTTTGAACATGGATTTATGTACGGATTAGGGCTTTTTGAAACATTCAGGGTGTATGAGAATCACCCTTTTTTGTTAGATGATCATTTTAGGCGGCTGGAAGAAGGTCTAGCGATGATGAATATTCGGTGGACATACGAGCGGTCATCTGTAGAAGAAGAAATAAATCTTCTTCTTAACGCCAACAATCTTCAAAACGCTTATGTCAGATATAATATCTCAGCAGGAGAACAGGACCTAGGGCTGACAACAAGCCAGTATCACAACCCCACGAAAATTATCTACATGAAGCCTCTCACGCCTCCTGTTTCTTCTCTAACAAAAAAAGGAGTAATCCTTTCTACCTCCAGGAATACGCCAGAAGCTGATATTCGACTAAAGTCCCACCATTACTTCAATAGTATATTAGGAAAAAGAGAGCTTGGAGATCATCCGGATGAAGAAGGTATCTTCCTGACCAGAGAAGGTATATAGCAGAAGGAGTAGTTTCTAATATATTCTGGCTGAAACAGGGAACACTATATACGCCATCTGTAGACACTGGCATTTTAAACGGAATCACTCGACAATTCGTAATGACATTAGCTAGAAAGCTAGGCTATTACATTCGCACTGGAAGATTTTCGTTGGATCATTTATTGAGTGCAGACGCAGCATTCGTGACAAATTCAATCCAGGAAATTGTGCCTTTATCGGAAATAGATGAAAGAAAGTTTAAAAAGTCTGAGGATATCACACGGTTGAAAGCACACTATGCTTCGTTTCGTGAAAAATTATGGAGCCGTCAAGAAATCTAAACATGCAAGGAGGGACAACAATAATGAAACATTCATTTGTTTCCTGGGGGAAATGGGAGCTCGATTTTACAGAAAAGACGTTTGTTATGGGAATTATTAACGCAACACCTGATTCCTTTTCCGACGGGGGAAGATACAATAATGTAGAAAAAGCGGTTAAAGGGGCGGTTGAGTTGTAAGACAAGGCGCTGATATTATAGATGTAGGCGGGGAATCAACACGTCCTGGAAGCACAAAAGTAGAGGAGAAGGAAGAGCTGGAAAGAGTCATTCCTACAGTAAGAGAGATGGTAAAACATCTCACTGTTCCTATTTCAGTGGATACATATAAAGCAGAGGTGGCAAGGCAGGCGATTGAAGCAGGCGCCGCGATTATTAATGACGTGTGGGGGGCAAAGGCTGACCCTGACATGGCTCGTGTAGCCGCAAAGTACGACGTACCGATCATTTTAATGCATAACCGAACGAATACTGATTACGGTGATCTGCTTGAAGACATGATTAACGATGTACAGGAAAGCATTGATATTTGCCGCAGGGCCGGAGTGAAAGAAGACAAGATTATACTTGATCCAGGAATCGGTTTTGCTAAGACATATGAACAGAATCTAGAAGCAATGAGAAGAATGGATGAATTTACAGCACTTGGTTACCCGGTTCTTCTAGGAACCTCCAGAAAGTCACTTATTTCAAAAACACTTAACCTCCCGCCTTCAGAAAGAGTAGAAGGAACAGGGGCCACGGTTTGTCTAGGGATAGAAAAGGGATGCAATATTGTCAGGGTGCATGATGTGCTGGAGATGAGCAGAATGGCTACAATGATGGATGTGATGCTTGGAAAGAGGAAGGTGAGTACTTTTGGATAAAATTTTTGTAAATGGGATGGAGTTTTACGCCTATCACGGGGTATTTCCGGAAGAAAACAAGTTGGGACAACGTTTTCGAGTGGATTTGACTCTTGAAGCAGATCTGAGCGAAGCAGCAGCCAGTGATGATTTAAAGAAAAGCGTGAATTATGGAGAAGCTACCAGGTTGTAAAAGAAATTGTCGAAGGACAAACATATGATTTAGTGGAAACCATAGCCCAGGCAATTACTGATAAAGTACTGGCAGAGTTTTCAATTATTGAGAGGGTCACTGTTAAAGTGATTAAGCCTGATCCTCCAATACCCGGACATTATGATTACGTTGCCATTGAACTAACGAGGGAAAGATAAATGAATGAGGCCTATATCTCACTTGGCTCAAATATGGGGAACCGGGAGCAGTATTTGTTCGAAGCGGTTCACTTATTACAGCAAGTTCCAGGTGTTATCGTGGAAGAAAGTTCGTCTTTATATGAAACCGAACCGGTAGGTGTAACGGATCAGAAATCTTTTTTGAATATGGTCACTAAGATTCAAACAGAGCTTTCACCTGTGGAACTACTAGAAGCAACACAGGAAATTGAAAATAAATTACAGAGAGTAAGGGTTGTTCGGTGGGGCGCACAATAGACCTTGACATTTTACTCTACAATAAAGAAAATATTGAAATGAGTCACTTAAATATCCCCCATCCCCGCATGATGGAAAGGCTTTTGTATTAATACCGCTGCAAGAGCTTGCTCCTCACCTTATCTTGCCGGGGTTTCATATAACGATAGATAAAGCGGTAGATCAGCTGTCAGATAAAGATAAAGAAGGTGTAAGCGCATGGAAAAGCAACATTGGGCAAGAAGAATTCGGGCATACCGAAAATTAAAAGGCTATACCCAGCAAAGCTTTGCTAATGAGCTTGGAGTATCTGTTTCTTTATTGGGAGATGTTGAGCGTGGAACGCGCATCCCCGATGAAGAATTTATAGAGAAGGTCACCGAGGCACTAGGGATTTCAAAACACGAGCTTCAATCAGGTTGACACAAAACGAAGGTGAAAATGCTATAGGCATTTGAAATGAAGAATCGAGTGGTTCCTGCTCCGATGGCTGGTGTATGTCATCCGGCATCTCTGACCGCCAAGGATTTTGGAACGGGTTTGGTATGCGCAGAAATGGTGAGTGGCAAAGCCTCTTGCATAGGAACGAGAAATCTCTTCAAACGCTTTACGTAGAGGAAAGAGAAAAGCTGCTGAGTCTCCAGATTTTCGGAGTGACTAAAGAAACGGTAACAACAGTCGCTAAGGTCATTGATAAGCAGACGAACGCGGACATTATTGAATATGTCCGGTTCCAAAAGTAACAAAGTGTGATGCCGGTGCCAAGTGGCTTCTCTACCCAAGGTCTATGAGATGGCAGCCGTACCGTTGATGCCGTTGACAAGCCAGTGACAGTGAAAATGCGCATGGCATGGGATAAGGACCACATACATGCCGTAAAAAATGCAAGAGCTATTGAAAGAGCGGGCGGACAAGCGGGTATCCCTTCATGGACGAACGAGAGTGCAAATGTATGAAGGGACTGCAAATTGGGATATCATTAAGGAAGTAAATGATCACTTGCATACAAGAGAAGAAATTTCCAATGTTCTTTACAACTACGTAGAAGAAGTGGAAGCGAGAGAAGCTGAAAAAGTTTCTGCCTGCTAAAAAGTGCTTGGATGTGCACGCCCCCTTCTTTAAACTGTAACTAGAGGTCTCCCTCCAAAGCGTCTTCCTTCCGTTGTTCTTTAAGGAGTTTTAGACGAAAGGAGCTAAAGCAGGGCTCCCTCTTTTTTACATACTTTACTTAGGTTCAATAGAGTTGAAAAATGGTGTACCGAAAATAAGCAGGATCGGGAGTTGATGATATGAGCGAAGAGCTTGAATATAATGACCAGATGAGTGTACGAAGAGATAAGTTGAAGGCAATGCAAGAAGAGGGACAGGATCCATTTGGAGGCCGCTTTGAAAGAACTCATACTGCAGAGTCCATGAAAAAAGAATTCGATCAATATACCAAGGATGAGCTTTCAGAAAAAGAAAGCCATGTCACTTTAGCTGGACGAATCATGACAAAGCGCGGGAAAGGGAAAGCAGGTTTTGCCCATATTCAGGACCTTACCGGGCAGGTTCAGATCTACGTAAGAAAGGATCAAGTAGGCGAGGAACAATACGAAATATTCCAAAGCGCGGATATTGGCGATATTGTAGGTGTTAAGGGATCAGCTTTTAAAACAAAAGTTGGAGAGCTTTCAATCAAAGTGAGCGATTTCACCTTTTTATCTAAATCTCTTCGTCCTCTTCCAGATAAGTTTCACGGTTTAAAGGATGTAGAACAAAGATATCGGCAACGCTATCTGGATTTAATTGTGAACCCCGAAGTGCGCGATACATTTGTGACTCGAAGCAAAATCCTTCAATCCATGCGTCGGTACCTTGATGAAAATGGCTACTTGGAAGTGGAAACCCCTATGATGCATTCAATCCCCGGGGGGCATCCGCGCGTCCTTTTGTGACTCATCATAATGCCTTAGACATGGAGCTATACATGCGAATCGCGATAGAGCTTCATCTAAAAAGGCTCATTGTCGGTGGAATGGAAAAGGTGTATGAAATCGGGCGAGTGTTCCGAAATGAAGGAGTTTCCACTCGTCACAATCCCGAATTCACCATGATTGAATTGTATGAAGCGTATGCAGACTACAAAGATATAATGAAATTAACGGAAAACGTGATCGCTCATATAGCACAGGAAGTGATCGGATCAACGAAAATTACCTATGGGGACTATGACGTAGACTTGACACCGGAGTGGAAAAGGGTTCATATGGTAGATGCAATAAAAGAATATACTGGTGTCGATTTTTGGCAGGATATGAGTGATGAAGAAGCAAGAGCTCTTGCAAAAGAGCATAAGGTACCTGTCAAAGAGACAATGAGCTTTGGGCATGTCGTTAACGAGTTTTTGAACACTTTGTAGAAGAGAAACTTATTCAGCCAACGTTTGTGTATGGACACCCCGTTGCTATTTCTCCCCTTGCCAAAAAGAATCCGGAGGATCCTAGATTTACGGATCGCTTTGAGCTGTTCATCGTAGGGAGAGAACATGCAAACGCCTTTACTGAATTAAATGATCCGATAGACCAGCGGGAACGTTTCGAAGCACAAGTGAAGGAACGGGAGCAAGGAGACGATGAAGCACACATGATGGATGAAGATTTTCTAGAGTCTCTTGAATATGGTCTTCCGCCTACCGGTGGATTAGGTATAGGAATTGACCGGCTCGTTATGCTGTTAACGGATTCTCCATCTATTCGTGACGTTTTGCTTTTCCCGCAAATGCGGCACCAAGAATAATAACCAAATGTAATAACAAAAACACCTGCAGAAAAGGCAGGTGTTTTTTGTAACTAATGCAAGGGTAAAGGAGGGGGGAAAAGAACTATCATTTTCAGAGAGGTTCCGTTATCATTATAAAAGACATTAAAAAAAGTTAGTAAAGGTGTTGCATTTCTTTTTAGATGGTGATATATTATTTCTTGTCGCCAAAAAGCGATGAGGAAACAAACAAATAAAATTGAAGCAGTTATTATACTACGGTAATACAGCTTCTGGTCAGTCATTTCTTTTTATAGGTATTGACACTTTAGCCAGAACTTGTTACTATAACATTCCTGCTTCAAAAAGCGCTCAAAAAACTTTAAAAAAGTTATTGACTTTTTATCAACTATAGTGATATGATAATAAAGTCGCAAAAAGAGCGGCAGGGAAATG
>NZ_BAXQ01000026.1:0-54581 GCF_001310615.1 Thalassobacillus sp. C254
GGATCTGGAGGGGTATGCTCTGGCAACGGATGATCAACAGGCAAAAGCAATGTATAACAAGTCGGCAAAAGACCTTGAAAAAGTATTGAACACTCTTCGTCCCATATTGTCACAAACGTAAAAACACCTGGTGAGTTCCACCAGGTGTTTTTTAGTGGCGGGGAGAAGTTTCAGGCTCTTTTTCCTTCTGTCTCGTAACGTAAAGCTTTTTTTGCTGATCGACAGCTGCAAAGAAGACATCTTCTGTTCGGTAGATTCCTTTTTTACGAAGAACAGTGGCAAGCCAGTCAGTAGTAATGCCGCATTCTTTCAGGGTTTTTTGATCTATCACTCCGTCTAGAATAAGAGGAAAAGACAGCTCCTCACCTTTATCTTTATCCTCTCCCGCACTATTTGCAGAAAGTACACTTAATTGGCCGTTGCTTTCAATGATGGCTTGCTTAACTTGTCCTATATGGAAATTTCCTTTCTCTCTTAACATCCCCAGGACATTATCAATAGAATAACGGATCTTCTTCATGTTTTCCGGAAGGAATTTCCCATTGGCGATGACCATCGTAGGCTCGAAGGTGATCTTTTGTCCCAATGCTCTCCAGCGTATGGACAATCGTGAGACGAACCTTTGAAACAGCCCGATAATCACGATAGCCCATGCTGTATGAGCATGGGAAACAGAAGGATCAGCAATGTCAGCTCCGGTTACAGAAGCGAGGGTAATAATTATAAGAAAATCAAATACAGGCATTTCGCCTATGGAACGTTTGCCCATGTACAAGGTAATAACAAGTAAAAGAGGAAAAATAGTTATGATCCGCAAGAGAACAGTAAGCATTTCTGAAAGAAACGTCTCAGTTATTTCCTGCACCCCCTTTTCTTTGTATTGTGGTCCTTCCCCTCTTTTTTTATGAGGCATTCATAAACAACGGCTTAATACATAGAATGTACAAACAAGCTGAGCTTGTATCATTGTTCTCCTCAAGGAGAAATAGAAACAGGAAGGAAGCTGGGGTGGAGATGAAACGAAAATTATATGGATCACTGCTTGTTTTTTTCATTCTTTTTCAATTATTTCCTTCTGCTGCTGAGGCTGCCCATTTGAAGTGTCGGGAAAGGGAGCTGTTTTGATGGAAGCTGAATCAGGACGGGTGTTGTATGAAAAAAATAAAGATCAACAGATGCGTATTGCGAGCATTACAAAAATTATGACGGCAATTATAGCGATTGAATCAGGGAAGTTGGATGAAACAGTGAAGGTAAGCGGAAATGCAGCTTATACGGAAGGATCGTCCCTGTACTTAAAGCCAGGAGAGAACATTAAACTAGAAGATCTGGTATTTGGACTGATGCTTCGTTCTGGAAATGATTCAGCGGTAGCCATAGCCGAGCATGTAGGCGGGAGCCTTGATGGCTTTGTTTTTTAATGAATGAGAAAGCACAGGAAATAGGAATGACAAATACCCGCTTTGCTAATCCCCATGGGCTGGATGATCATGAAGAGCATTATTCAACGGCTTATGATATGGCTCTGCTTACAAAGTACGCCATGAAGAATGAAAAGTACCAGGAAGTGGCAGGAACCAAAACGTACCGTGCTTCCCAGGAAGGGGAAGATTGGGACAGGGTATGGAGCAATAAAAATCGCCTTCTAACACAGCTGTATGAGTATTGTACCGGAGGGAAAACAGGTTATACAAAACGAGCGGGAAGAACACTTGTCACCACAGCTGAAAAAGACGACATGTCTCTCATCGCAGTAACAATTAATGCTCCTTCTGATTGGAATGACCATATAAAGATGTATGAATGGACTTTTGAAAATTACGATATGGAAGTTCTTGCGAAAGAAGGGCTGCTAAAGGAAACAGATGATCCTTTTTACGAAAAAAAAGTGCTCATCCCTTATACGTATCGCTACCCCCTGACAGAGGAGGAGAAAAGGAACGTAAAACAACAAATTGTATTGTATGAACCCCATCAGAAGAGAGAGCAGATTCATACATTCCTCCCCAGCCAGTGGGAAAGCTTGAGTACTCCTTGAATGGAGAGCCTTTTCATGCGATTGCCTTATACTTTAAAAGAGATACATCATCTGATAAAGAGGAAGGATTCTGGGCGAAATTGAGGGGTCTGTACAGGGCCTTATCGGAGTGAGTCATAATGATAAACATCATCTGGGCTTCCATGCTGATCATTGGTTTCATTGTTGCGGCTGCTACCGGGAAAATGGAAGAGGTCAATCAAGCTGTATTTAAGGGTGCTGAAGAAGCAGTGGTGCTATGTATCGGTTTAATCAGTATTCTGGCTTTCTGGCTTGGGCTGATGAAAATAGCCCAGAAAAGCGGCCTGCTTAATTTACTTGGCAGGATGCTTTCCCCTGTTGTCAGCAGGCTTTTTCCAGAGGTACCCAAGAATGATCCGGCCATGGGTTATATTATTTCAAACATGACTGCTAATTTATTTGGGCTTGGTAATGCGGCGACTCCTATGGGGATTAAAGCAATGGAAGAGCTAAAGCGCCTCAATAACGGGAGGGATGAAGCGAGCCGTTCGATGATTACACTTATGGCCCTAAATACTGCGAGCCTTACCCTTATTCCCACCACTGTCATTTCCATTCGAATGAATTACGAGTCAGCCAACCCCACAGAAATCGTAGGGACCACTATTATTGCTACGGCGTGTTCCACGGCCGCCGCTTTATTAATTGACCGTTACTTTTACCACCGCCGGCTAGTGAAAAGGAGAAGGTAATATGGAATGGGTCACCTTAATTTCCACATGGATTATCCCGATTATCATAGGAGGTATTCTTTTTTTAGGTACGATGAAAAGAGTGCCTACTTATGAAACGTTTGTGGAAGGGGCTAAGGAAGGATTTGGACTGGCGGTCTCCATTATTCCCTATCTTGTTGGCATGCTGGTTGCCATTTCAGTATTCAGGCTTCAGGTGCAATGGATTTGCTTATTTCCTGGATACAGCCTATTCTTGGCGTTTTCGGTGTTCCTGCAGAAATTGTCCCCCTTGCCTGATCAGGCCTATTTCAGGCACAGGAGCGTTAGGAATGACCAGTGATTTGATTGCCACCTACGGGCCAGATTCATTGATCGGACGTCTTGCTTCAACCATGCAGGGGAGCACAGATACCACCCTGTACGTTCTGACTGTATATTTCGGAGCAGTGGGAATTAAGAAAATGGGCGATGCCTTAAAAGTTGGCCTGCTTGCAGATCTGGCGGGAATCATTGCTGCCATTGTCATTGTCCTCCTCGTTTTTTCCTGATTTTTCTCTTTACTAAAAACAATAAATAGAGAATTACTCTGACTTGGCGTCTGCCAAGCTTTTTTTATGTTTGGCCGGGAAAAACATGGTATGCTGTGATAGGCAGTTTGCTCTAATCGTTGAGAACTTGAGAATTGATTAGGATGTAGGTATGATGATGAATGAGGTGAAAGCCATGGAACGTTTACAAAAAGTAATCGCGAATGCTGGGGTCACATCGAGAAGAAAAGCAGAGGACCTCATTAAAGAAGGAAGAGTTGAAGTAAATGGAAAGAAGGTTACAGAACTTGGAACAAAAGTTACGCCAAATAAAGATGAAGTAAGGGTTGACGGTATACCTATCGATAAAGAAGAACCTGTCTATTACGTTCTCTATAAACCCAAGCAAGTGATATCAGCGGTAAATGACGACAAAGGCCGCAAAGTCGTTACTGATTTCTTGCCTGAGGTAGAACAAAGAATATTCCCGGTCGGCCGTCTCGACTATGATACTTCTGGTCTGCTCCTTCTTACGAACGATGGAGAGTTTGCAAATTTATTAACTCATCCAAAGAACAAGGTCAATAAAACTTATATTGTAAAAGTGGAAGGAAAACCAAGTAAAGATGCTTTGACACAATTAGCCAGAGGCATTCAGTTGGAAGACGGGAAAACGGCACCTGCTAAGGTCAAATTTCAATCAGGGAATAAAAAGAGAAACACTTCTATTATTGAAATAACAATACATGAGGGTAAAACAGGCAAGTGAGAAGGATGTTTGAAGCGATAGGTCACCCTGTTTTGAAGCTGAAAAGGGAGAAATACGGCTTCCTGACTTTGGAAGGTATGGAACCCGGGGAAGCAAGGGCACTTAAGCCAATAGAAGTTAAAAAGCTTAGGGAGCTTGCTGTCACATAAGTTTCAAAAGGCAGTCACCCATAAACAGACAAGTAACGTTATAATAATATTGGCGTGAGAAAAGATGTCGATTGATCACTTATTTTCTTTATTTTTTGAGGTGGCAGGAGGAAGGAAAAATGAATAAAAAACGCAGGCTTATCGTTAGAAGTACTGTGTTATCAGCCATAGCGGCAGCTCTGTTGTATACGTTTTACATGAACTTTTTCTCTGAGCAGGAGGTAGTAGCTGAAGGGGATCAAGCCATTAATTTCGTCCTTCAAAACCTGGAAGGAGAGAGGGTAGAGCTTGCAGATTATGAAGGCCAGGGGGTTTTTCTTAACTTTTGGGGAACCTTTTGTCCTCCATGTGAACGAGAAATGCCCTATATGGAAAACCAGTATCAAGTCTTTAAGGATCAAGGTGTAGAAATACTTGCTGTTAACGTAAATGAATCTGAGCTGGTGGTTCAGCGTTTTGTATCCCGCCATAACCTTACCTTTCCAATCTTACTTGATAAAGGAAATAATATTGTAGATGCCTATGGAATCGGCCTTTGCCTTCAACGCTGCTCATAGATGAAAATGGAACAGTGGTGGGCAAGCATGTGGGACAGATGACAGAAGATATGGTAGCAGAATTTATGGAAAAGATTAAGCCTGAACAGTAGTTACGAGGTGTTCAAATGAGCAACAAGGTGAAATGCGATAACTGTGGTCATGTGAACCCATATGGCACTCAGCTGTGCGAATCCTGCGGAAAGCCTTTGGAGGAAGCAGCTGAAAACAAAGAAGTTATTAATATGCGTTATGAAGGAGTAGCACGAAGGTCACAAACCTATAACAAAACGATAGTCGATAAAGTATGGAATTTCTTTTCGTCGGTAAAGGTAGGTATTTGGCTGATTGTTTTAACTCTGCTCGCTTCAATTCTGGGAACCATTTTCCCTCAGGAAATGTACATTCCTCCTGGAGAGGATCCATCTATTTATTACAGGGATGAGTACGGAATAGCCGGCCAGGTTTATTATGAACTGGGGCTCCATAACATGTACGGTTCGTGGTGGTACATGGCGTTAGTTGCGGGTCTTGGAATCTCGCTTCTTATTGCAAGTATTGATAGAGTAGTACCCTTGCACAGAGCTTTAAAAACCCAAAGAGTCACTCGTCACGAAGGTTTTCTAAAAAGACAAAGAGTATATGGGAAAAACAAGGTATCTGATAAGGAAGAAGCTTTTGCTAAGGCTAAAGACATTCTCGAGAAGAAGAAGTACAAAATCAGTGAAGAAAATGGAAACTTGTTAGCGGAAAAAGGTAGATTTTCAAGGTGGGGACCATATGTGAACCATCTCGGACTTATCATTTTTCTTATCGGTGCCATGCTCCGCTTCTTCCCCGGCATGTATGTGGACGAACATGTGTGGGTGCGTGAAGGGGAAACACAGGTTATTCCAGGCACAGGCGGTCAGTATTACCTTGAAAATGAAGAGTTTTTTGTTGAGCTGTATGATGAGGATGATGAAACGTTTGGAGCTGCTATTGAAAGAGCCGGAGGCCCAGTCGTTGAAACATTTCAGACCAATGCTGTTCTCTATGAAAGGGAAGCAGGGGGAACCGTTGGTGCGGAAAGTGATTTAACGGAAATCGCACGCCAGGAGATCCGTGTAAATGAACCGATGAATGTAGATAACTTTTCCTTATACCAGACCGATTATAAGCTCAATGAATTCAGCATGATGAGCTTTACGATGGAGAACCGGGAAACAGGAGAGGCCCTCGGCAGATTGACATCGACCTTTATAACCCTGAAGATTCATATGATCTCGGTGACGGTTACAGTGTTGTCATTTCTGATTATTTTCCAAACTTTTTCTTTGATGATGACGGTATTCCTTCTACTGAATCCAGGATTCCTGATAACCCGGCATTCATTTTCCAAATGCATGGTCCTGACGTAGATGACGAAGGAGAATACGCCTTTGTCGCGATACAGCAGAATATGGATGTGTTCGGAGAAAATCAGTATGAAATGAGCTTTGCAGGAGTCGAAACCAACAATGTGACGGCCTTGACTGTTCGCAAAGACTTGACCCTTCCTTATATCATTGTCGGAGGCATCATCTTTATGATCGGTCTCGTTCAAGGCTCCTACTGGTCTCACCGGAGAATCTGGCTTCAATACAACGGAAGCGAAGTAATGGTAGCCGGCCACACGAATAAAAACTATCAGACTCTAAAGCGAGATATACAGTCTGTAACTGATGAGACAGACATAGAAATGCCTGCCGATCAAACGGCTGAAAAAGAAGAAAAAGAGCTGGATGAGAAAATTGAAAGTACGAAGGAGTGAGGGCAATGGCCGCACTTAGTGGAAATTTATTATTAGTCGCCTTTTTTTGCTACCTTGCTGCTACAATATTTTTTGCTGTCTCTGTGACAGGTAAAAAATGGCGTAACAAGGAAGGGGAAATGTCTGGAAACCGCTGGGGGCGATTAGGTTTTATTGCTTCTATTATTGGTTTGATTTTTGCCTTAGGCTATTTCTTTACCCGCTGGGCAGTAGCCGGGCATCCTCCTGTAAGTAACATGTTTGAATATACAACCTTTTTAGGGATCTGCATGGGGCTTGCTTTTATCATTCTCTATGCTATTTATAAGTACGATGTCCTCGGCTTGTTTACGATGCCGATTGTGATGCTGATTATTGCATATGCTTCCATTTTCCCAAGAGAAGTGGATCCATTAATACCAGCATTGCAGTCCTACTGGCTTCATATTCACGTCATTACGACTGCCATTGGCAGGGGATCCTTGCGATAGGTTTTGCAGCAGGCCTTGTATACCTTGTTCGTACGCTTGACTTTACCCAGCGTAACAAGAAGACTTTTTCTCTTGAACTGATTATGTATTCATTAATCAGTGTGCTCGGTTTTGTCATCATTACCAATGTCTTTAACCTTATGGACTATGAGGCGACATTTCAGTACGTAAATGAGCAGGGAGCAGAGGCCGAAATTACGTATGAGCTTCCTGCATTGATCGGACCCAATGAAGGCGAGCTGATCAGCGAAGACCGAATGAATCCCTTAGTTTTTATGCCGGAATGGCTTCGGAGTGACGACTTAAATACTGTTGTTTGGGCTCTAGCTTCGGGTCTTATCCTTTACGGGGGATTACGGTTAGGGTTTAGAAAACGGATTGGTGGAGCTATACAGCCCATTTTAAAAGGAGTTAATCCCCAGATGGTCGATGAAGTCAGCTACCGGGCCATTGCCATCGGCTTTCCTGTCTTTACACTCGGCGGATTGATCTTTGCCATGATATGGCTCAGATTGCCTGGACGAGATTTTGGGGCTGGGATCCAAAAGAGGTATGGGCGCTCATTACGTTCCTGTTTTATGCAGCCTATCTCCACCTGCGTCTTTCAAGGGGATGGCACGGTGAACGGTCTGCCTGGCTATGTGTGATTGGGTTTGCTATTATTATGTTTAACTTAATCTTTGTAAATCTTGTCATAGCAGGGCTGCACTCGTACGCTTAATAATATTTTCCTCCCGTTTTACGAGGATTTTTTAAAAGAGGGCAAGAAATGCTGTGTACGTAACGTATAGAAAGCGGAAGGTGCGAAGAGTGCATTTAATTTATGCTCTTTTCCTTATCATGTTAGAATGATCATGGAAGATATAAAATGACTCCAGTCATTTTATACGGTGCGAATGGTATGGATTCATATGTTCATTAGGTGACGAGTCATGAAGACTAACAGCTTAGGAAGAGGATTAGGAGGCAAGCGATATGAGTAAGGAAGCAAGAATATTGGTAGTCGACGATGAGGATCGTATCCGCCGTCTGCTGAAAATGTATTTAGAAAGAGAAAATTATGAAGTTGAGGAAGCCGATCATGGGGAACAGGCGTTAGAGTTAGCATTAAACGAAGAATACGATCTTATCTTACTGGATATTATGATGCCTGGCATGGATGGAGTAGAAGTGTGCCAGGAGCTTCGAAAAACAAAAGCGACACCAGTGATCATGCTCACAGCTAAAGGAGAGGAAGCAAACAGGGTGCAAGGGTTTGAAGTCGGAACGGATGATTATATTGTGAAGCCATTTAGCCCCCGTGAAGTCGTGTTAAGGGTAAAAGCTCTGCTTAGACGCTCTTCCACAACAAAGTTCCTGCAAACAGAAACGCAAACAAAGGATGTATTGGTCTTTCCTTATTTAACCATTGATAATGATGCCCATAGAGTATCGGTTGAAGGTGAAGTGATAAACCTGACTCCAAAAGAGTATGAACTTCTTTACTACCTTGCTCAGTCGCCAGATAAAGTCTTTTCACGAGAGCAGCTGTTAAAAGATGTATGGAACTATGACTTTTTCGGCGACTTGAGAACAGTAGATACTCATATAAAAAGGCTCCGTGAAAAACTAAGCCGCGTGTCAGAAAATGCTGCAAATATGATTTCTACCGTATGGGGAGTAGGTTACAAATTTGAGGCTGTGAACGAATAATGCTGTGGAGAAGCGTTGTTGGTAAGCTTTGGCTTACCATTCTTTTACTTGTATCAGTCGTCCTGCTTCTCCTGACAGTTCTTCTCCTGCAGTTTTTTGAAGGGTTCCATATAAATGAGGCGGAAGAGCAGCTGACAAATCATGCGAATGTAATCGCTTCTTTAATGGAGGAGTATGATGACGACATAGAAGCACTTGAAACAATCGAAGGGATCGCCGCCTCATACGAAACGAGGCTGACAATCTTTGAAGGCACGGAACACATCTGGTCCTCAACCGCTGAGGACCCTTATAATGTCTACCTGCCTCAGACATTTTCTTAGAAAATGAGATCCTCTCAAGGGTCATTACTGAAAATGAAAGTGTCGTCACCCACGGGGATTTTCCGGTATATGAAAATGGTGAGGAAATCCATAATGAGATCTTTGTGGTCGGTATCCTCTGGAAATGGGAGAGGACGATGGCGCATTATTTCTTTATCAGTCTCTTGCTGTAATAGAGGATACGACAGGAGTGACAAGGCAGATTATCCTTCTTTCTGCGGGAATTGCTATTATTTTAACGACTATTTTTGCATTTTTTCTCTCAAGCCGGATTACTGCCCCCCTCCGAAAAATGAGGCAGGTCACACTTGAAGTAGCAGAAGGGAAGTTTGACACAAAGGTTCCAACACTCACTAACGATGAAATCGGGCAGCTTGCTAATGCCTTTAACCGAATGCGCCGGGAACTAAACAGAAGCGTAACCCAGGTTAATCAAGAAAAAGAGCAGCTTTCCCGAGTCCTAAGCAGTATGGCCGACGGGTAGTAACGATTGACCGCAAAGGAAGCATTTTGATTACTAACCCTCCTGCAGATCGTTTTCTTCAGGCCTATTATTATGAAATGGGTGGAGAATTAACATTGGAAAAGCTGCCAAAGGATATGAAAAAGCTCTTTCAGCAGGTAGTGGCGATCGAGCGGGAACAAGTAACGGAAATTGATTTGCAAGGACGGCACTATGCGATTATTATGACACCTCTATATGATGGCACCTTTGTGAGAGGGGTCGTTGTGCTGATAAGAGACATGACAGAGGAGAAGCAGCACGATAAGCTGAGAAAAGACTTTATTGCCAATGTCTCCCATGAGCTAAGAACCCCGATATCGATGCTTCAAGGGTATAGTGAGGCAATTATTGATGATATTGCAGCTACGGATGAGGAGAAAAAGGAGCTTGGCCAGATTATATATGAAGAGTCTCTCCGAATGGGTAGACTGGTCAATGAGCTTCTTGATATTGCCCGTATGGAGGCCGGCCATATTCAATTAAATAAAGAACCGATTCAGATCCATGAAATGAGCGCAAAAATAACCAGAAAGTTTCACGGCCTGGCTAAAGAAGCGGGAGTCAATCTTCAAACCGAAGTTACCGGCGAAGAGCTGTAATGGATGTTGACCCAGACAGATATGAGCAGGTGTTGACGAACTTAATTCATAACGCCATTCGTCATACGGAGGCTGGCGGAACCGTGACACTTCGTGTGGAAACAGACGGATCCGGAGTTACTGTGGATGTGGAGGACACTGGATCAGGTATACCAGAAGAAGACCTGCCCTTTGTGTTCGAACGTTTTTATAAGGCGGATAAAGCCAGAACCCGGGGCCGCTCAGGAACGGGCCTTGGCCTTGCTATCGCAAAGAATATTGTGGAGGGACACAACGGCCAGATTTCTGCTCACAGTAAAGTGGAGGAGGGCACGACTTTTACCTTTCATATACCAAGAGAAGACATTTAAAAACCCCGGAGTTATTTGTCTTCGTAGTGCTGTTGAAAAGAGAATTAGTTTGACACGCAAATAAAGAAGGGAGAGGGCAGCACAGCCTGAAAGCCCTCTCAGTCTTTGTCCTATGAACACTTACAAGCTCTACACAAAAGTTCAGAGAAAGGAGTGGGCACTTTGACAGAATGGTACGAAGAAAGTTTTCAGGAAGACTACCTGAGAATTTATGATCACAGGGATGAACAAAAAGCAGCTCGGGAGCTTGAAGCATTAATGTCCTATATTCCTCTTCAAAAAAAGATGACAGTGCTGGATCTGTGCTGTGGTCATGGACGGCACTGCCGCTGGCTTGCCCGTAGGGATTTTGACGTCACCGGGGTTGATCTCTCAGCTGTATTATTGAAAAAAGCAATTGACTTGACCAGTGACCTTCCTATTAAATACATGCGCGCGGATGTAAGAAATATTCAATTTAGCAATGAATATGATGCTGTATTTAATTTATTTACAAGTTTTGGTTATTTTCCGGATGATGAAGAAAATGAGCTTGTTTTTAAAAATGCCTATCAAGCATTAAAGCCTGGGGGCTGGTTTTTATTTGACTATTTAAATCCACAGTATGTTACGAAAAACCTTGTAGCAGAGGATGAATCAAATAAGGACGGTCTGCACATCAGGCAGCAGCGGAAAATTGACAAGGGGTTTGTTACGAAAACGATTACAATTCACGATAATGAGTCAAAAAGAGAATACCTTGAACGAGTGAAGCTTTATTCTTCAGATGAGCTTAAACGTATGCTTGAAAGCAGCGGCTTCACTATTCAATCTCACTTTGGGGATTATGATGCTTCACCTTACCAAACCGCCACATCTCCTCGACAAATTTTTATTTGCCATAAGGAGAAATAAAGGGAAAATGAAAAATTTGCTGAAAAAGCATCTTTTCAAACAAAAAATATCCTGTATACTTTGAATATGGAGAAAACAAAATACCGTTCACATCTATGGTCAATTTCCTATCAAGGGAAATGTTAAAAGGGAAGCCCGGTGAAAATCCGGCACGGTCCCGCCACTGTATACGCGTGGAACGCCTATCAAGCCACTGTCTGCTAGAAGCAGGTTGGGAAGGCAGGCTGATCCAGAACGCGGAAGTCAGGAGACCTGCCTTAGATGAATATATGCCAGGCCTTCGAGGAAAAGGTGGAAGCAGACGTGGTAACTGCCTTACGGCTGTCTTACAGTGACTTAGGTCATACACATGTATGCTCTCCTTTTTGAAAAAGGGGAGCTTTTTTTGCATCTATAGGATGTTATTGACCAAAGAACAGGAAAAGCTGCCGTATCGAGTCCTTTCACCATTATAGAGAAAGAACGGAAACTAAAAGGAGAGACAAAGAGTGAGAAAACAATGGGTAATGGGTACGTCAGTACTTTTAGTAATGAGTTTAGCAGCATGCGGAGAGACAGAGGATACAGGAGAAGAAGCTGCCGAGGATACGACTGAAGAATCTATGGAAGAAGAGGCAGCTGAGGAGCCGCAAGAAGACACTGATGCCAACGGAGAAGACGGTGCAGAAGCCGATTTTCCAGTGACGATTGAAGATGCTGTTGGTGAAGAGGTTACAATTGAGGAAGAGCCTCAAAGAATTGTCAGCTTGATTCCGAGCAATACAGAGACTGCTTTTGCATTAGGAGCCGGAGATCGCATTGTGGGAGTTACTGACAACGATACATACCCGGAAGAAGTGAATGATATTCAGAGTGTAGGCGGGATGGAATTCGATGTGGAAACCATTTTGTCATTAGAGCCTGATCTTGTTCTGGCTCATGAGTCATCCGCTCACTTCAGTGAGGAAGGTTTCAATCAATTGCAGGAGGCAGATATAACCGTTTTATTTGTAAATGAAGCTTCTGGCTTTGATGATGCTTACGATTCAATTGAAATGATCGGTGCGGCCACAGGGACGTATGAGGAGGCTGAAACGCTTGTAGCTGAGATGCAGGAAGGTGTTAACGAGCTCCAGGAACAAGCCCAGGAAATATCCGAGGATGAAAGACAAACAGTCTGGCTTGAGGTGGGGCCGGCTCCAGAAATTTATACTACTGGTACAAACACCTTTTTACATGAGATTCTGGAAATGATCAATGCTGAAAATGCTGCCCAAAATGAAGAGGGGTGGGTTCAGTACAGTGAAGAGGATGTTATCGCCTTAAATCCCGATGTGATCATTACAACCTATGGTTTTTATGTGGAAGATCCTGAAGAAGAAATTCTTTCACGATCAGGCTGGAGTGACATTCCAGCTGTAGAAAATGAAAGAATTTACGATGTACATGCAGATAAAGTTACAAGACCAGGACCTCGTTTAGTAGACGGTGCTGAAGCAATTGCTGAGCTGGTTTATCCTGATGTCTTTAACAACGAATAAAAAAAAGTGGGCTGCTTATGGAGGGAGTGTTCTCTTCCTTTTTGCAGCCCTTATTATTGGTATTTCAATTGGCAGTATTGGAATTCCTTTTTCAACGACAGTGATAGTTCTTCTTCAGGAAGGTGCCGGGATACCACTAGGCGCTGACATCGATTCCGTTACGCGAAACATTATTTTGGATATCCGTCTTCCTCGCGTAACTCTTGCCCTTTTGGTAGGGGCGTCTCTAGCCATGGCAGGATCTGCTTTTCAGGGATTTTTAAAAAATCCCTGGCAGATCCATTCACACTGGGTGTATCATCCGGGGCTGCTCTTGGTGCCGTGATTGTTCTTTTTCTTGGGCTTTCTCTCCCGCTGATCGGAGCTTTTACTCTTCCTTTTGTCAGTGTGGTATCCGGATTTTTGACTCTTTTTCTAGTCCTGTTTTTTGCCAGGATTGTGCAAAAGAATTTAGCTACAGAAACTATTATTTTAGCCGGAATTATATTCAGTTCCTTTCTAGGATCGTTGATGTCTCTTTTGATTGCATTAACAGGTGAGGAACTTCGCCAGATCATTACCTGGCTGATGGGGAGTGTATCAATGAGAGGGTGGAGTCATGTCCTCCTTATGCTTCCTTTCTTTATAACAGGAGCTGTTATTTTGTTTGCAAACAGCAGAGAACTGAATGCAATGGTTTTTGGTGAAGAGACAGCTAAAACGTTAGGAGTAAATACAGAAGCAAGAAAGATTTCCATCCTACTTGGAGCATCCTTGTTAACAGGGTCAGCAGTAGCGGTCTCAGGAACGATTGGATTTGTCGGGCTGGTTATACCTCACCTGGTCCGTCTGTTGTTTGGAGCTGACCACCGTCATCATTTACCGTTATCGCTACTGATAGGAGGGGGATTTCTCGTATTAACAGACATGGCAGCAAGGACTCTGATTGCCCCGACGGAACTCCCTATTGGTGTATTAACAGCAATCATTGGTGCTCCTGTTTTTGGATTGCTTCTCCTGAGAGAACGCAAAAAGCTTTAAGCAGAAAAGGAGGTGCAGAAACGTGCTGACGATTGAACATATCTCCGGTGGTTATACAAATAAAGAAGATGTCGTAAAGGACATTAACCTTAACATTAACAAAGGGGAAATCTTTGGAATACTAGGTCCAAATGGAAGCGGAAAGTCCACGTTATTAAAAATCCTTCATGCCGCCCTTCCTTCCTCTTCAGGAAGAGTTCTTCTCGGTGACAAGGATATTATGGATTACTCCTCGAAAGAACTGGCAAAAAAAATGGCGGTACTCCCCCAGCATGCAGAAACTGCCTTCTCCTATAGTGTCAGACAGGTTGTGGAGCTTGGGAGATATCCTTATCAAAAGGGGTGGCTTGGTTTAACCACATCAGCTGATGAAGAAGTCATCCACCAGGCAATGCAGGAAACGAATGTCCTTCACTTTGCGGAGAAGTCGGTTAGCCAGTTAAGCGGCGGTGAGAAGCAAAGAGTAATGCTTGCCAGAGCGCTGGCCCAGGAACCAGACATATTATTGCTTGATGAGCCTACCAATCATTTGGATGTTTCTTTTCAAATGAGCCTGCTCGACACGCTGAAAAGCTGGACACGTGAAAAAGGGTTAACGGTAGTGGCAGTTCTCCACGATTTAAATATGGCTTCTATGTATTGTCACAGAGTGCTTCTCATGGATAAAGGGAAAGAAAAGGCTCTCGGTCCCCCTGCCAAGGTGATGGAAGGAAATCTGCTGGAGGAAGTTTACGAAACGGCCATTACACGAAAGGAACATCCGGATGTTCCCAGCCCCCTTCTTTCACTTACTCCTAGTAAAGAGGAGAGATCTATGAACGTGCTGACAAATATTGAAAAGAAGACAACTGAGGAAATCATTCACCTTAGTGTACCGTTTCCCTTTAAAACTTGTTCTTCAGCAGTTATCGGATCAGGAATAGGATGGGCCAGCCATTTTGTTAACCGGCACGTCCCTTATGATTATCATTGTGATAATACGGAAGAAGAGTTTCGTCAGTTCTTACAACAAAGAGATATTGACGATGCAGATACTGTAGGCATGATGACCGCAGCTGTTCTGGAAGACGCCGCCTTCCGCAGATTTTCTACTGAGGATGCAGATTTGCTGATCATGGTAACGGCAGGCACCTCCAA
This sequence comes from Thalassobacillus sp. C254, assembly GCF_001310615.1. NCBI lineage: Bacteria > Bacillati > Bacillota > Bacilli > Caryophanales > Bacillaceae > Thalassobacillus > Thalassobacillus sp. C254. The sequence goes on from NZ_BAXQ01000026.1 coordinate 15,017, forward strand.
TGCCGTTGATGCAGCTCGAGCACATACTCATCAATCCGTTAAAGAAACAGCGGGCACAATTAATATGTGGGTGTTTATAGACGGCACGCTTCCTGATGCCGCCTTTGTTCAGGCTTTAATGACCGCTACGGAAGCGAAAGCAAAATCTCTTGCAGACTTCGGGATAATGGATGAGAGAACAAAAACGATTGCGACAGGCACGTCTACGGATAGTATCGTGGTGGCGGCAAGCCAGCAGGGAAAGACGCATGAGTATGGGGGAACGGTTACGCCTCTTGGCCGCCAAATCGGAAGAGGGGTTTATGAAGCTGTGACAGAATCGCTTTCTGCCTATTTTCGCAGGAAGGAAACAATGGCTTGATGATGTATCATTTGATGGCACTGACCGGAGCGGTGCTGCTCGATCGTTTCCTGGGTGATCCTCATTCAAAAGCGCACCCGGTGGTAGTAATGGGTACTCTCATTTCTTTTTTAGAAAAGAAATTAAATAAGGCACTTTTTTAAAAGCCAGAGGGGGAGTTCTCCTTTTTATTGTCTGCCTTTGTACCCTTGGTGTCATATCAGCCGCTGTTGTTGTCGCTTACAGCATCCATCCAGTCGTTGGTGTACTTACTGAGACTGTGCTGATTTGGCTTGCGATCGGACAGAGAAGTTTAGAAAAAGCGGCTGAAAATATTGCCAAGCCTCTAAGAGAGGGAAACACAAATGAGGCTCGCAGACAGACTGCGATGATCGTTTCCCGGGATACAGAGACGATGCAAGAAAAGGATATGGTAAGGTCGGCTGTGGAGAGTGTGGGCGAAAATACGTCTGACGGTGTAACAGCGCCTCTCTTCTATGCCTTATTGGAGGAGCTCCTCTTGCTTACCTTTATCGTGCCATTAATACGTGTGATGCAATGGTCGGTTACAAAACAAGCAAATACCTTCATTTTGGCTGGGCAGCTGCAGGGCAGATGATCTGGCAAATATTGTTCCGGCACGGCTGACTGCTTTATTAATGGTGATAAGTGCTGGCGCTGGCAAACCACTCTCTACTTTCGAAAGCATGAAAGGAACCATGAGAGACGCAAAGCTTCATGACAGCCCAAACAGCGGGTATGGGGAAGCTGCCATGGCATACATACTAGGTGTTACTCTTGGCGGGAAGACTAGGTATCACGGTAAAATGGTATCCAGGCCTCATTTTGGCAGGGGAACAAAAGAACTTGCTCCTGATCGAATTTTAGAAGCCGTTCATATCATGAAAAAGACAGTAGCAGTATTTATACTTTTTTGCTGGTTAATAGGAGGAGTTGTCTATGCATTGGCCTGAACACGGAGCGATGCCAAATGAATTAGCCAGAAGACTTGGTACCTCAGTACCCCAGGACATTCTTGATTTCAGTGTAAACACGAATCCCTTTGGACCACCTGATTCGTTTAGAGAGTTATGGCCGTCCTGGATGGAAGCAGCCTTTTATTATCCTCACCCTCAGGGCGAGGATGTAAGAAAGGCTATAGCAGAAGCTGCAGGAGTAAGGAAAGAGGAAGTGTTAGCTGGCAACGGGGGATCGGAGATTATCTTTCTTCTTGCCCGATTATATAAAGATAAAACCGTACTCTTAATAGAGCCTTCCTTTGCAGAATACCGCACGGCTTTAGAGGCAAACGAAGCAAGGATTAAAACAATCATGGCCCAAGAAGAAAACCAGTGGCAGCCTTCCCTGCATGATTTTCTTGGGGCACTTTCCAGTGTTGATGCCGTGTTTTTCTCTCATCCAATAACCCCACTGGTGTTTCCTATGGGGAGGAACTGCTGCGCCAAATGTTTCAAGCCTGTCATGATAGGGATATTGATATAGTCTGCGATGAAGCATTTTACGATTTTACCGTTAATCATCGCCATTTATTATCCTGGAGACACACCTTCCCCACCCTGATCATTATCCGTTCAATGACAAAAATGTTTTCAATACCCGGGTTAAGAGCGGGGTATCTGATTGCTTCACCTGATAAAGTAAGACAAGCAGAGAAGCTTATGCCTGCATGGAGCGTAAATAATATAGCGGGATGCGCGATAAAACAAGCATTCAAAGAACAGAGTTTTACAGACGCATCAGTAAACATGATTGCCACAGAGCGTGAGCGGATGAAAACCAAACTGGAAGAACTGGGCTTTGTCATTTCTCCTGCAACTGTAAACTATTACCTTCTTCGAGAAGACCCTGCTAAAGATTTATTACCTTTGATTACCTTCCTGTCCGAGAAAGGAATTCATGTGCGACACACCTACAATTTCTCTGGTTTGAATGGGAGCTACATACGAATGGCAGTAAAAAAGAATGAAGAAAACAACCGTCTCCTGGCAGCCCTGCAAGGATGGAAAGAGCGATGATGACTTTCATTTGCGGAGGCGTCAGAAGCGGAAAAAGTAAATTTGGCGAGGAATTGGCAGAAAAAGAAGTGGACAGGGATGGAAGGTTGATATATATAGCTACTTCAAAGATAACAGATGAGGAGATGAAGAGCCGGGTTGATGAACATCAAGCAAGGAGAGAAGAAAGCGCCAGGAGCTGGGAAACGATCGAAAAAGCAAAAAATCTTCATGAATGCGTTCCCCTTGTTACCAAGAAAGACACGGTTTTTCTCGATTGCGTGACCACTTGGCTGAGTAATGAGTTATTTTACAGTGAGAGCTCAGTTCAAGATGCTCTGCCTGTAGACGATGTCGGGGAGCGCATGATGAACGTGACCATCGATTTGAAGAAAAAGAGCAGGCACTTAATTTTAATTAGTAATGATATTTTTCAGGAACCGGTCCCAGATGATCCGTTTGTTTATCAGTATATGGCGGTTTTAGGAAGGCTTCATCAGCAGCTTATACGTTTAGCAGGTAAGGCGTATATGGTGGAACATGATATCCCCCTTTTGATGAAGGGAAGGAACAAACAATGAGGTGGTACAAGGGCATGATTCTTGCCTTAAGCTTTCTTACGGTGATCCCGGCTGGAAAGAGAGTGGATTGGAGTACAGCTTCAGCCAGGAGGTCTCTACCCTTCTTTCCCCTTACCGGTGCATGTATTGGCGGGATAGGCGCGTTGTTTTATTTACTTGCTTCTCCCTGGCTTCCTCCTGCCGTCACCGCTTTTTTCTTGCTGGTTATCATGGCTGGGCTTAGCGGCGGTCTTCACCTTGACGGCTGGATGGATGTCAGTGATGCGGTACTCACGCCAGGAGAAAGAAAAGAAAATGAAAATAATGAAAGATCCCCACGTTGGATCTTTTGCTGTCTTATCAGTAGTTTTCCTCCTTGGGGGAAGGTTTCTTTTTCTATATGAAGCACAAGGATTATTTACCTGGGAGCTTTTCTTTCTCCTTATTTGTATCCCTATGCTGGCAAGAGTCTCAATGGCTTGCTTATTGTCCCTTGCACCGTTAGCTTCCCATCAAGGTCTGGCCGCATGGTTTCGGACAGAAATAGAAAAGAAAGATGTACTCGCTGCTGTGTTTCTTGCCTTTCTTCTTCTTTTTCTGTTTCCTTTGTCTTTTGAATTGACTTTCCTGTTATGTATTACAGTGACTGGGGGCTATGTTTTGGCTTACTTCTTTTTTAAGAGACACTTTGGCGGGGTAAATGGAGATATGGCAGGAGCATTAAGTGAAGGGACGGAAACATTATTATGGATGACACTCGTTACATTTGGATACTTCGCCATGGTCTGACTGAGTACAACGAACAGCGGAGATATTGCGGCTGGAGCAACCCTTCGCTACAAAGCAGCTGGGAGCCTTCCTCACACCTGATAAAAGAGCTGAACCTCCCTTCCTCATGTCTTCTTTTCTCCAGTGATCTTTTGCGATGCCAGGAAACAGCATCAATGGTTTATCCTTGGAAGAAACCAATCATTGATCAAGGCTGGAGAGAAATCCATTTTGGCACGTGGGAAGGAAAAACCTATGAAGATTTAAAAGAAAATCCCAGGTACCGTCAATGGCTTAACGACCCGTCACTTGTTTCCCCGCCTGGAGGTGAAACATTATCAGCTTTTCATTTCAGAATTCAGGAAGCATGGGAGACTGCATGGAACCATGGAGCAGAGAACACAGTGATTTTCACACACGGAGGCGTCATCAGAGAGTGGATCAAGGTGGCTGCAGATCAGAAACCTTCTTTGTGGCACATCCCCTATGGTGGGGGAATTAAGGCTTCTTTTCAAGAAAGAGAAGGGGGGAGAGTATGCATTTCATTACAGGTGGTGCCTTCAACGGAAAACGACAATGGGTAAAAGAGACGTACTTGCATGAATCACAAAGGGAGTATGTATGGGCATGTGCATACGATGGCGACAGTCTTTCTTGTGATGATTCTTCCCAAGACATTATGATATTAGAAGGAATGGAACATTGGATGAAACAGTGTGGTGGGAATTATGGGGCTGTGCTTAGCAGCATAGAGCATTGGCTGGAATGGGAAAGAAACAAGGAAGGAAGGCTGTTACTTATCATAGGTACAGATATAAGCAAAGGAATTGTCCCTGTTGATGAAGAAGATAGAAGGTGGCGTGACGAAACCGGCAGGCTCTATCAATATATGGTGAAAAAGTCTGAAAAGGCGTATGTATTATGGTTTGGTATAGGAAACCTTTTAAAAGGAAGGGAGAAGGAGTAATATGAAATTATATACAAGAACTGGTGATAGCGGCCAAACAAGCATCATTGGCGGAAAAAGAGACAAAGACCACATTCGCGTTGAAGCCTACGGAACTTGTGATGAATTAAATTCATTTGTTGGAAAAGCAGTCAGCGTCATGGATCCTGAACTGTTCCCTGATATTGTCCCTGAACTGATGAAAATTCAACACGAATTGTTTGACTGTGGCGGAGATCTTGCTACCGTAAACGAAAAAGCCCCTGTAAAGGTTAAAAGTGAAATGGTGTCTTCCCTGGAAGACAGAATAGATGAGTACATTAAGGAAGCTCCTGAGTTAGAGCGATTTATTCTTCCCGGGGGGTCACAGGCTGCAGCAGAGCTGCATGTATGCAGGACTGTGGCGAGAAGAGCAGAACGGATAGTAGCTGGATTAAAAAAAGAAGAAGATATTAACCCGGAAGTATTAAAATATTTAAACCGCTTATCTGATTACTTCTTTGCAGCGGCCAGAGTTGCAAACTTCCGCCTTTCTGTTCCTGATGTGGAATATGAAAGAAGTGCAATTGTTTTCCGGGGGAAAAATAAAAAGTAAACAAAACCAGGTGAGATCCCATTTCTCACCTGGTTTTTTATGGTCTTATTTTTCTCATCCCTTTCATAAAGTGAAGAGGAGAAAGTAAACTTCAAAAAAGAGGGAGATCTATGAAAAAGACGATCTTAGCTGGCAGCATCTGTTTTGTGGCCGCAGGTATTTTCGTTCAGCTTTTTCAAGAAGAAGCACGTGAGGTAAGCTTTGCAGCCAGTGCCGAAAATTCTGCGGCGCTGATAAAGGCTCCATATATGTGGGAGATCAAGGCAAAGGAAAAAGGAAAAACCCTGGAATCATTTTTACTCCACGAGTATGGCTACCAGCCAGGAGATAAATGGGAAAAAAATAAACTGCATGCGTTTTTGAAAGAGCTTGACAAATTAGTGTATGAACCAGCAAAAAACCCTGGGTTGACAGAAAATGGGGAAGTAGTCGAAGGGTCTCCAGGAAAAAGATTGAATAAAGAAGAGACTAAAAAAGCATTATTACAGATGGATTTTGATGAAAAAGTCCTTGAAATCGCCGTGGAAGAGATTCCGCCGCTGCTTAAGCCAGAAGACCTCAAGGGGATCACAGATAAGAACTTAGGAAGCTTTACTACATATTTCAATGGCGGTGACGCTGGACGCTCTGAAAATATTAATCTTTCCGCAGAAAGTCTTCACTATCACATTGTTCCCTCTGGTGAGGAATTCTCTTTTAATGATGCGGTAGGGGAAAGAACGGAAGACAGAGGATATCAGCCGGCAAAGGAAATTGTAAATCAGCAATTTGTATGGGGAATTGGCGGAGGGATATGCCAGACTTCAAGCACACTATTTAATGCTGTAGACCAAGCGGGTTTAGCCGTGACGGAGAGACACACTCATTCCAAAGACATCGGGTATGTGTCACCTGGAAGAGACGCCACGGTGTCCTGGGGAGGACCTGACTTCAGATTCAAAAATTCAAACGAAGACCCTATCTGATCGAAACAAAAATAAATAAAAATCAAGGCGAACTGACCGTCAATATTTTATCTTCCTCAAAATGATAAAAAACAAGAAAAAAGAAAACCTTCGTTTATTCAACAAAAGGACTTCCATTATAGGAGGTCCTTTTCCTTTTGCTGTTTGTTATGCACAAACTTATGCAAAAAGCATTTCACTTAAGGTTATAAGAATAAAGAAACGAGCCTTCTCTCATACTAAATTCAAGAGAGAGGAGGGAGAAAGAAATGTTTTTATTAAGGTTTCTTCAAAGCAAGCAGAATAAACAAAAAAAGATGAGCCCCAGGAGACCATTCAAGAAGGATTGCAACGGCTTGAACAAAACAGTAATGACTTTACTAAGAAAGCAGTCTTTACGCCTTATGGAAAAATATATGCTTATTACTTTGATACCTTAATAGAAGAAGACTATTACCAGCAAAACATTCTTCTCCCCTTGAAAGAAAAGGAATGGAGAGACTATAAAGATATCGCAAACATTGTGTCTGTGGAAGAAACAGTGGAAACAAGTCAATTTTCAGATATACAGAAACTCTTACTTCAAGGATATGTATTCCTGCAAGGCACCGAAGGAGAAACAAAAGGGCTACTCCTTTCTTCCCCGAGTGTGGTAGAAAGAGATGTTGGAGTGCCTGAGGTTGAATTTAGTGTAGCCGGACCCCAGGAAGCTTTTGTAGAAACGTTAGAAACAAATATTCACCTGCTGCGAAAACGGATCCCTTTGTCTAACCTTTGTATTAAAGAAATTGAAGTAGGGTCTATCACGCAGACTAAGGTAGCTGTTCTCTACCTCGAAGGAGTTGCAGATAAAGAAAATGTCAATACGGTCATTCAGCGTATTACTGAGCTTGAAACAGATCAGGTGTTAGACAGCAACAATCTGGCACAAATGATTCAGGATCACACCTATTCTATATTTCCACAATTTATTAATACAGAGCGCCCGGATCGGGCTGCCGCTGCAATCACTGAAGGAAAAGTGATATTTATCAGCAATGGATCTCCAGAAGCCATCGTCGCTCCTTCTACATTAATCGAGTTTTTTTCATCCTTGGAGGATTATTATCTCCCTTGGCAGATTGCTTCCTTTGTAAGGCTTCTCCGTTTTGGGGCCGTGGCATTTTCAATACTCGCAACCCCCATTTATGTCGCTGTTTTAACGTATCACTATGAAATGATCCCACAGGATTTATTAATTACTTTAGTGTTGTCCCGTGCAAACATTCCATTTCCTCCCATCATCGAGGCACTTTTCTTAGAATTAACTATTGAGCTATTACGAGAAGCTGGTGCCCGTCTGCCAACGAAAGTCGGCCAGACCATTGGTATCGTAGGGGGAATTGTTATTGGGCAGGCCTCGGTGGAAGCAGGTCTTCTCAGTAATATATTACTTATCATTGTAGCCCTGGCAGCTTTAGCTTCCTTTACAACTCCGGTTTATCAAATGGGTAATACAATAAGAATTATCCGGTTCCCATACTTGATTGCAGCCACTTTGTTAGGAGGGCTAGGAATTGTTATTTGCGTTCTTTTTACATTCGTTCATTTAATTAAGCTGAATTCGCTCGGGCGCCCCTACTTAGCTCCCTTTTACCCTCTTCGTTTTCAAGATTGGAAGGATGCTTTCATCAGGTTGCCCTTTAGTACATTGACGAGAAGGCCTGTTCACAGTCGTCCCGACTCTGCCATAAGGGTGCCTTTTCAAAAAGCATTACAGAAAAAGGATATCGATGAATAAGGAAGGAGGAGGGCTGCAATGGACAGCAATATAAAAGAAAATTTTAAAGTGGGTCCTCCTATGGTCTTTTTTCTGGTTCATGCAACTCAGGTTGGAGTGGGAATTCTCGGTTTTCAAAGGGTAGTCGTACAACGTACAGGCTATGACGGCTGGATTTCGGTTATTATTGCAGGTACTGTTTTTTCGCTTGTACTATCGATGATGTATTGTATTTTACGGGCACATAATACGGATATCATTGAAATCCATCGTCGTTTATTAGGAAAGTGGCTTGGATGTATTCTCAGCTTTCTAATGGTTATTTATTTTTTTGCTTTGGCTGTCCTTGTTAACCGTACATATGTAGAGATTGTCCAAGTGTGGATGTTTGAAGAACTTCCCTCCTGGGTGATTGGGATTATTACCTTTGTATTTTTCTACTATTTAATCCTTGGAGGGTTTCGGGCAGTTGTAGGTTTGTGTGTAATTGGAGTAATTCTTCCAAGCGCAGTTGTTTTTATTCTTTTGCTTCCCTTGGAATATGCCCAGTTTCTTAACCTAATTCCGATCTGGAAGCACAGCCTGGAAGAGATCTTACTGGGAGCAAAAGACACAGCTTTAACCTTTCTTGGCATTGAATTTATATTGATGTTTTATCCATTTATTAAAAACGCATCTGATTCCCTAAAATGGGCCCAGCTCGGTCATTGGTTAACCGTTTTGTCTTATACTCTATTAATGTTGGTCAGCCTTTCCTTTTATAGTGAAGAACAGCTGAACCGAACAATTTGGGCCACGTTAACTCTTTTGAAGGTCATTGAACTGCCTTTTGTTGAAAGATTTGAATATATAGGTGTGTCCTTGTGGCTGATTATTATTACACCAAATATTGCGATTGCATTATGGGCAGCAAGCAGGGGGATAAAACGAATGTTTCCCATTCGCCAGCGTTATGCTCTTATCTTTTTTTAACAGCAATGGTAGTGATAATGCCAGTGTTTCAGAGCAGACAGAGAATTGACCAGTTTAATGATTATGTATCCAATGTTGGCTTTTATTTTCTGACTGTATATATTCCTCTTCTGTTTATAATTCAGCTGATTGTTTCAAAAAGGAGTAAAAACAATGATCAAAAAGGTTAGTCTACTCTTTATATTTCTTCCTGTTTTCTTACTGTCCGGCTGTCTGGAAACACGGATACTTGATGATATAACAATGGTACAGATCGCCGGATTTGATTTAGGGGAAAATGAGGGAACAATGGAGCAGACAGTTGCTTTTCCCACCTATTTTGAAATGGGAGAAGAAGGTGAGCTTGAAGTAATCGTAATGGGAACTGAAGGACAGAGTCCAAAAGAAATCAGGGAGGATTTAAATACTGAATGGCAGCGGCCACTACGTTACGGCCAGATGAGAATTCTTGTATTTGGCCACCTCTTTGCCGAGCAGCATGGAATTAGTGATATTGTAAATAGCTTTTACCGAGATCCGCGGGTGGGCAACCAGCTTCATGTAGCAGTTATGGAAGGGAGAGCACATGATGGAATTGATACTGATCTGACTGGGGCAAGAGAACGAGTCGGTATGTATTACGCAAATCTCATTAACCAAGCCGAGGAGGAGGAAAAGATTCCAGCTACGAACCTTCACAGCTTTATTTTCGACATCCACAGTGACGGCCGTGATGCCTACTTGCCTTTCTTTACGATCCATGAAGAAACCTTAAAGCTAAACGGTTTAGCGTTGTTTGACGGGGAATATAAGGTTGGGCACTTAGGCCCGATGAGTCCTTTATCTTTAAAATCATGAATGAAGGATCTAGAAGGGGTACTCACACCTTTGACATTGACAAAGAAGGTGCTGACGCTACTCTTCATATGAGTAATATAAGAACGAAACAAAAGTACGAGGAAGTCAGCCGGGATCCGGTTCCTCATTATGAAGTTCGTCTGGATATAAAAGGAAATGTGGAGGACTATGTCGGCGAGCTGGCTCTTGATGACCCAAACCAACTTAAAGCTGTTGAAGATTCTATAGAAGGCCAAATAAAGGCAACAGGTGAACGTTTAATTAACTATTTCATCGAGCAAAATATCGACCCTTTAGGCTTTGGTGAGCAATACCGGAGCCGTACGAGAGACTGGGATCCAGAGGAATGGAAAGAAAGCATATACCCTTCCTTAAAAGCTGAAGTGCATGTTGATGTCCAGCTTCTTGAATTTGGAGCAATGGATTAATTCGTTCTATAAGGGAGGTTCGAGTCATATAATAGCCTCAGTTTGTGTGCAAAGGAGAGAAAAGAAATTTGATAGCTGATTATAGTAAACGGTTTTTAGTGGTGTTTGTTTTTGCGCTGGTGGTAGGGTTTGTCTTTTTATTTCTCAGTATTTCCACGCTTGCTTCAGAACAAAGCAGCAGTGACACAGAAGAAGAGGATTGTCTTTGTAAAGAAAATGAAAGGATCGTTGAAAGAGTAAAGTTATGATACACTTTAAGTAACCTATAAAGACAAAGGATCGAATGGAAATGAAATGGGAAGAGGATGAAACGATTACTGTGGATGCTTCGCTCCTTCTCTGGTTAAACGAACAGGCTGGTTCACAGGGACAGGAAGAGCTCCTTTATGACTCCTTTCTATTTTTCCTGCGAAAGATAGAAAAGCATGAAACAATCAGGCTGGACCGAGACGGTTTTTTACACAGACGCTTTTGGAAAGGAATTGAAGCGGCTTTGTGTTACCAGCTTTTAAGTAAACACAGGCGCCCGGGAGGTATCTCTTTATACCGTTTCATGGAGAAGGTGGCAGAGATGGAGCACCTCATTGTAAAAGAAGAAGGACATGCAAGACTTTCTCAGCAAGGGAAGCAATTTTTACAGAAAAAAAAGCCCGTGCAGCAGAGTAGGATTCTTCGCTACATATGGCCGGTTCATTAAGGTACCAAGTATACAATAAACAAACTCCCTTGCGCGAATTGCAAGGGAGTTTGTTTTACAGGTAATTACAATTCAATTTTATCAGAGTACGTGATTTCCTCGATAGAGGTTAAATCTTTAACAACCTCATCTGTAACCTCTTTGTCTACCGCAAGCATCATGATGGCATCTCCGCCTTCCTGCTGGCGTCCTACCTGCATGGTTGCGATATTGACATTATGCTCACCTAACAGCTGTCCCATTTTTCCGATGACCCCTGGTTTGTCAGAATGCTGAATGTAAATTAAATGCCCTGTTGGATAAAAGTCAACGTTAAAATCATTGATACGGACAATTCGTGGGCCGTATTCTTTTACAAATGTTCCTTGAATTGTAAAAGTGCGTCCTTCTCCCTGAACAGTAGCCTTGATCAGGTTGGAGTAGCCAACTGTATTTGTCAGGTACTTCTCACCAAAGATAATGCCTCGCTCCTTAGCAATAAGAGAAGCATTGACATCATTGACAGGTGCATCCACGCGATGGCTTAAAAACCCGGCCATAAGGCTCTTGTCAAGACAGATGTATCCAGGTCAGCAACCTCTCCGCCGTATTGAACATCAATTTCCTGGACAGGTGTTTTCATTACCTGTGATAAAATATCTCCCATTTTTTCGTTAGTTCATAATAAGGCCTGATCGTTTCATAAAGCTCTTTAGACATCGTAGGAAGGTTGATTGAATTAAGAGCAGGAAGTCCATCAAGGAAATTTACCACTTCTTCAGAAACCTGGGCAGCCACGTTTAACTGTGCTTCTTTTGTGGAAGCAGCTATATGAGGCGTTCCAATGACTTGTTCATGGGCAAGCAGCTTGTGGTTGGTAGCAGGTTCTTCTTCGTACACGTCCAGAGCCGCTCCTGCCACATGTCCGTTCTCGATATAATGCTCAAGAGCTTCTTCGTCAATAATACCGCCACGGGCACAGTTGATGAGGTACACGCCTTTTTTTGTTTTTGCAATATTTTCCATGCCGAGAAGACCCTTTGTATCCTTTGTAAGCGGTGTGTGAACGGTAATGATATCAGCTTTGGACAGCAGCTCGTCTAAATCTGCTGTGGTTACGCCGAGCTCTTCAGCACGTGATGTAGGCAAGTAAGGATCAAATACGAGAACTGACATTTCAAATCCCTTGGCACGCTTTGAAAGCTCAGTACCAATTCTTCCAAAACCGACGATTCCCAGGGTTTTCCCACGAAGCTCGGTTCCCTGGAATCCTTTGCGGTTCCATTCACCATTTTTAATAGACATGGTGGCTTGTGGAACTTTGCGGGCTAAAGACATGATCATGGCAAACGTATGTTCAGCGGTAGAGATTGTGTTCCCTTCAGGAGCGTTAACCACGACGATACCGCGTTTTGTTGCAGCATCGATATCAATGTTATCAACACCGACACCAGCTCGAGCTATGATCTTTAAGTTCTTCATTTGGTCCATGAGTTCCGGGGTTACAGTCGTCGCGCTCCGGACAAGAAGAGCGTCGTACACGGAAAGATCCTCTACTTCGTCAACTTTCTTTTCTACGCAATTTACATTTTCATTGCTGAGCAGAGGAGCTAATCCTTCTTTGCTCATAGAGTCTGCTACGAGTATATTGTACAACTGACTCTTTCCTTTCTGTTGAGTTTGTTCAAGAACTGGCTGCTGAATCATTACCTCTCCACTCTCCTTTATTATATCTAAGCTATGCTAAGGGTATTTCAAGCCTAAGCCTCGTGAATTGTAAGCACTGGACGCTGCATTCACTATAGCTTTGACCTTATCATACAACATTGTGCTTTGGACATAGCCTGTATCTAAATAAGCATAAATTATGCAAATTCCTTTGGTTATGAAAGCGCTCCATTAAAAAACTTCCACCCCTCCACGAATAATCGTGAGGGGCGGAAGTCCGCGGTACCACCCTCGTTCGCAGGAGATGCCTGCCTTAGGGAGCCTAAGCTCTTAAGATAACGGTTTACCCGTTCACTTCTACTGTTATTCAAAGTGACTGCTCAGAAGGGCTATCGGAAAATTGGCATACCGGCTCTCACCACCGCCGGCTCTCTGGGATGACCAAGGTTTTCGTCATTCTTCGTCTTCGGATTTCATGTATCATATTGTCCATGACAGATAGACAGTTGTCTATCTCTTATTGTCTGATAATTTAACACAAGGCTGCTTATCTGTCAATTCCCTCCTTCTCATTTTTGGTTCAGCTCATATACTTTTACATACATGAGAAAGGCGGGAGATTATGGTATTTACTTATAAGACAACATCCGGTGATACGTTAACAAAAGTTGCCAATCGTTTTCATATCAGGATAGAGGATCTGCTGGCAGCCAACAAGGAGATTCCTTCATCACACTCCTATCTTTATCCGGGAAGACACCTCCTAATCCCGGACAATGCTTCTTCAACGAAAAGAAAAAAGTTATATCCATGCAGTGAGGAATACGGATGGAGAGAGCTTGAAAATGACCGCAGATTGCTGCAGAGTCAAACGATTAAAGGACTTAAGGTCGAGCAGATCGGCCAGTCTGTAATGAAGAAGCCTTTATGGCTGTTTAAGTATGGGAGAGGGCAGAAAAAAATTTTTCTCACAGGCACTTGGCATGGCAATGAGTGGATGAATTCGTGGCTTTTGATGAATTTTTTAAAAACATTTATAAAAAAAGTAAATACGAAAGCTCCATGGCTCGGTTATTCTCCCCATAAGCTGTATCAAGACGCCACTTTGTTTATTGTTCCTTTAGTAAACCCTGATGGAGCAGAACTTGTTCAAGAAGGACTATCCAAAGGACATTCTCATTATGAACAGATGGCTGCTATCAATGATGGCTGGTCCGACTTCAGGCATTGGTCAGCTAATATAAATGGAGTAGATTTAAATCATCAATGGCCAGCCGGCTGGAAGGAGGAGGCTAAAACAAGTCCAAAGCAGCCGTGGTACCGCCATTATGGAGGGGCGAGCCCAATCAGTGAGCCTGAAAGTAAAAGCATATACTTGCTTACAATGAAAGAAGATTTTTCCCACGTGCTGGCATTTCACTCTCAAGGACAGGAAATTTACTGGGGATACCGGGATATGGAACCTAAGGTGTGCAAAAGTCTCGCTGAGAGGCTTGCCAGTGCCAGCTCTTATCACCCTGTAAAAACCGCTGCCAGTGCTGCCGGGTTTAAAGATTGGTTTATTAAAGAATGGAAGCGTCCCGGGTTTACCATTGAAACTGGAATCGGGAAAAACCCTCTTCCCTTTGACGCCTCACTGGAAATGTGGCTGAATAATGTTCCTCTTATTTTAGAGAGTTTAACTTTTCCGTCTTTTTCTCCGCCGCTGGATAAATGGGAAAAGGAATAAAAAAAGCTCGTCTGCTGACGAGCTGCTTTTTTATTCGAATTTTAATGCATCGCCGTCAAATGGCTCATCAGCAATCTTAATAGAATCAGTCGGACAGCCTTCAAAGGCATCCTCCATGTCTTCTTCCAGTTCCTCAGGTACTTCTACTACTCCTTTATTTTCATCGCCGTCAAGGATTACCTCTGCTAATCCTTCATCGTCGTAATCATAAATATCAGGTGCAGCTGCCCCGCAAGCTCCACAGGCAATGCATGTGTCTTTGTCTACAATTGTATATTTAGCCATGTTGAAATCCTCCTGTTATATATAATTTATCCACGACTCTATTGCATCTATCTACATGGATAACGTATTGATTTCTATTTCATATTGTATGCTTTCGTGATAAAATTTTCAACAGATAAACTTGAAAAAACCTTATGAGACGCCGATATAGTAGGCTTTGTTTATATTATTATTATTCCGGCTGGAAATGAAGACTATTAAAAAAGGAAGGTGGTTTCTTTGGCAGAAAGGGCTTTATTCAGGCAGAAACTACTATTGTTTGTTCTTTTTCGCATTCAAGGAGACCGTACACTGCGATCCGCTTACCACCTTCTTACAGGAAAAAAAACGGCACAAACGATTCAGGATGGAAAGCTTTATCAGACGTTATTCTTATTTCAGTCACTTCCGGCTTACAGTGAAAGAGAATTTAACCAGGATGTTCATGATTTAGCGTTTCAACAGAAGTACATAGTACTTTCAAAAGACAGTGGCACATTAACCTCCAAAGGAAAGGAAAAGGTTAATGAACTCGTTTCTCATCCTCCTTGGTCTAACCATTACAACGGCTGGCTATACGAAAAAGCGGCTTCTATATTGTGGCAAAGACTTTCTCTTTTTGTTCAGGCTTTGTCGTTCGGTTTAAAAAAAGATTCTTTCTACATTCCAGTAACTAACAACCATGCTGTGCTCACGTGGGTGAAAGAAGAATGGAAAAGAAAACCTGATAAAGAAGCTTCGGCAGAGACGTTGTTTCAAGAATTACATAAGCTTTTATGCACACTCGAAAAATTGGACTCCGATATATTTGTTTCAAGGTTAAGCGGATGGAAAGCCCCTGGACTGACCTTTGGCCAATGTGCTTCAACCTTTGATATTGAAAGCTCTGAAGCCAGGTTCCGTTTTAATGGCGTACTTCATTATCTGATTAAGGAAGGATCTGCCGCCCTGAGTCCTATCCATTTTTATATTCTTTTATCAAGGACATCGGAAACAGCCATGGGCTTACAGCAACTGCCCTAAAGACAAAAGAACTTCTTTTGCAAAAAAAGAGTAAAGAGGAAATATCCGTTATACGAGGGCTGCGGCCAAGTACAATAGAAGACCACATTGTTGAAATTTCTTCTTACGATCCCTCTTTTTTAATTGATACATATGTCTCAGAACAGCTGCAAAAACAAATTGTTCAAGCGTCGCTGCGCAGACAGACGAAAAAACTTAAAATAATTAAAGAGGAAGTCGGAGCAGGAGTTACATACTTTCAAATTCGGCTGGCCCTCGCACAGGGGGAAAGACATGGGGCTTGAGCTTGAGGATGCTTTAAAGAAATGGTTCGGCTATGAAGAGTTCAGACAGGGGCAAAGACAAATTGTACAGAATATTTTTGAAGGAAACGATGTCTTTGCCATGCTACCGACTGGTTCAGGGAAATCTCTTTGTTATCAGCTTCCCGCCCTTTTAAAAGAAGGAACGGCTGTCATAGTATCCCCTCTTTTGGCTCTGATGGACAATCAAGTACAAGAATTGAAGCAGCAAGGGATAAAATCAGTGACAGCCATTAACAGCTTTCTCAGTCATGAGGAAAAAAAGGAGAAAATAAGGGAACTTCCCTTTCATAAAATCGTTTATTTGTCACCGGAAACATTGACACAGGAATGGGTACTTTCCCGCCTTGAAAACATGAATATTTCTTTGTTTGCCGTGGATGAAGCCCATTGTATATCGCAATGGGGGCATGAATTTCGAACTCACTATTTACGTCTTGGTGAAGTGAGAAAAGGATTGGAAACCCACCATGCCTGGCATTAACTGCCACAGCCACTCCCAAAGTCCAGAAGGATATTGTGACACAGCTTCAGTTAGAGAAGGCTGTGCATTTCATTCACCCCATAGACAGGCCTAATATTGCCCTATTTGTTGAGAAGCACACAGGCGAGCATGACAAAGAAAAAACCTTATCGAATGGATAGAGAATCTTCCTGGGCCGGGAATGGTCTATATCTCTTCGCGGAAGAAAGCGGAGAAGCTGGCACAGCTTATTAGGGAAAAAACCTCAAAAACAACAGCATCTTATCATGGAGGGTTGAGTAATGAAGACCGCCTGTTGATTCAGCAGCAATTTTTATCCTCTTCATTAGATGTCATATGCTGTACAAGCGCTTTTGGCATGGGCATTAATAAACCTGACATTGGATTTGTTATTCATTACCAATACCCAACAAACCTTGAATCCTTTATTCAGGAGATAGGGAGAGCCGGAAGAGACGGAAGGCAAAGTGTATCCCTGCTGCTTGTAAGCCCAGAAGATGGCGATATTCCTGCCTTGCTGATTGAAAATGAATTTCCCCCTAAAGAGGAATATCTTGCCGTTTTAGATGACATCGTCAACAACCATTCCAGCAAGCAGATCACAGAGGAAGTACTCATGCAACAGTACGGAATGGAGGAAACCCACGCACGCTTTCTTCACTTTTACTTAGGTTTCTTTCAGATTATAGATGCTGCCTCCATTCTCACGACTCATAATGTGACAGAGATAGGAAGAATACTGGAAAATCAGATTGTGAAAAGAAAACGAGTGAAATATAGTCAACTTCGGCAAATGGAAGCATGGATTCACGAAAAGGGATGCCGTCGGGAAGGCCTTTTAAAAGTATTTAATGAGAAGATGAAGCCTGAGCGGCCAGCTATTTGCTGTGATGAATGCGGTCACGAGCTCCTAGAAGCGAAACAACTGAACAAAAAGCCGAAACAATTTTTCAGTGGAATGCACGTTTACGCCACTTACTGCACCAATAACAGTCATGTTCAAGAAAAGCAGAGTGAAGTCCAGATGAACGTAAGCCGGGGCATGAAAGAGGTAAATCATTTCTGAAACAATAGAGGTGAATATTCATGATAAAAAGCGCGCGCTCTAGAAGGATACAACAAGATAATGTGTCCCTTCATTTGAAGGACCACAGCTATGATGCAGCCAACAACGAATCTCTCCCTCCGAGGAGTGAAGCTCATAGAAATAAGAAAGTCAAAAAGAAAAATAGACCTTTTTCTCTCATAAATTTGTTGTTTGTATTATTTATATTTATAGTTCTTCTTGGTTTAAGTTCCTTTATCTGGTATGAATAGTCTCTCCTATGCCTTCTCTGAATGTATAATTCCTAAACTCTACAAATAAAGTGTAGAGTGGAGGAGGTGGGAAATGGAGCAGAAGACAGCTGAAAAGTTATCCCAGGTAGATATTTCGCCTATGGCTGAAACGTTGTTACTGGAATTAGTATCTAGAAAAGAAAAAGAAAAGGCAGCTGATGTCCTGGTTAAAAGAGCAGGAATCCTTACAATGATCAGCATGGCAGTCCTGCTCTTATCAATTTTTTACATGCAAAGCCAGGGGCACAATGAGGTTTTACAAAATATTCTTGTGCTGTTTACCGTATGGTGGGGCCAGCTGGCGGCTGTCAGTTGCATTCTTGGCGCAGCTACACTGATCACAGGGAAAAGAAAACTTGTTAAAGCCGAGGAAGAATTTGAAAAGCTTCGCGAAGAATTAATTCAAAGAAGTGAAGAGCTTTGGGACACAAAGGAAAGATGGGAAACAAGGCATGAGTTATTTTCATGCTTACAGGAAAACTATGATATTAACCTGTTCCATTTATGATCGAACAGAAGCGAAGCCTGTGAAAAAAAGAACCGTGTCCAAAGGGAACGGTTCTTTTTATAGGGTTGAATGATCCACAGGCTGGTGACCGAAGAACACAAACTGCTTTCGGTTATAACATGTATTCGCTATGGATACCGATAAATTGGAAAAAGATTCAATTTGGCCGAATGCTACCGTGGTATTTTGCATCGTGCAGAATACTTCTACCGGAAGTCCAAGTTTTTCATTGTATCGTAAATCGTCGTTAGTAAATAGAGACCGATGTTTTATTTTATTAAGTATCATTTGTTCCTCCTCCTTGTGACAAAAACGTAATTGTAAGCGCTCACTAACAGTGTAAACTAAATTGATTGAAAATTCAATAAAGTTAGCAAATTATCTTCCATATATTTCAATTTAACACGGGAGCACATGAAGGAGGGGGAACGATGTTATTGAGGCAGACTCGAGAAAGCTTCTTCGGATTCTTCGTCCTCATATAAAGGAGAAGCAAGCATTAACCCCGAAAAACATAAGATAACTCCGACGCCCATAGCAAGAAAAGGCAGAGTCAACTTTTTCTTTTTTACAAGGAAATAAAGCAGTAATGCAAAGCCGCCGGTAAATAAGGCAGTCCCAATTAAAAATACAGTGAGGTCCATTATACTTTCCTCTTTTCTCTATATCGGTTGTTTTCATTATTAATTATAAGAAAGTAAAATAGAAAGAGCTATGTGTTTCACAAAAACATAACAATTTTTTTACCACCTTGAAAGGAGACTGGCGACATTGGAAGAGGTTGGAAAATGGATGATGGAAAGCAAAAACACTGTTGTATTAACTGGAGCAGGAATGTCCACGGAAAGCGGGCTCCCTGATTTTCGTTCGAAAGAAGCTGGTGGAGAAGCATTGATCCTTCTACTGTAGCCAATGTGGATGCCCTGAACCGTAACTATGATTTATTTCACGAATTCTACCGGGACAGGATTATCAGTCTCAGCCATTGTAAGCCTCATGAAGGCCATCTTATAGTAGCAGAATGGGAAAAAAAGGGCATTATCAGCCATGTTGCTACTCAAAATGTTGATGGTTTTCACCATCAGGCGGGCAATAGAAATGTTTCAGAGCTCCACGGGAATATCCGAACGTTTCGCTGTCACAACTGTGGTGCAGGAGCTCTTGAGGAGTTATTTCTGAATGGTGACAACTGCAGGGAATGCGGTGGCAGACTGAGACCCAACGTCGTATTGTTTGGTGAAATGCTTCCTCAAGAGGCCTGGGAAACAAGTCTGGATGCCATTGATTCGGCAGATCTGGTATTAGTTATCGGTTCAAGCCTTCAAGTCTCGCCAGTAAACCAGCTTCCTTCTATGACAAAAGGGAAAACGGTATGGCTGAATAAAGAGATTGATTCTTTTTCACAGTTTGATAAAACAATTGAAGGAAGTGCGAAAAACATTCTGCAGCAACTTAACAACATAATTAGGTAGGAGGCTGGGACGAACTAAGTTTTGTCCCAGCTCTTTTTATTGAATAGGCTTTGTTCCATCATGTTGTTGTTTTTCTTTAACAGATGCTTGCTTCCACCTAAAGGTACAAGTACGACGCCCTTTCAGAACGGTGTCTTCTACGTCACGGCCCTTGCTCGGTTTTCTAGGAAAACGACGCTGCGGGTTTTTCCTCTCATGGGATACCTGAAAACGTCTCGCGCTTTTATCTGGAAAAAAATCCTTACCTTACCTTTTACCAGAGCCATTAAAAAGTAATTGTAATAGAACAGTAAAGAAAAAAAGGAAAAAATATTATAAAACACTGTTGTATTTTTATAACTGTTATAATACAATGAGTGTACAAACAACTCAAGGGAGAGTGGAATGAATGAAAAATATCTTGGAATTCTTTAGAAATTTGCCTCCAAAAATGTGTGCGGACTGCGGAGATGAAATGCATGAGCAGCACGAGTCCTATATGAACCAATGTGATAAATGCCTTCGGCACGGAGAATAAACAAAATAAATATACAATAAGTGTCTTATAACAGGTTTCCAACCTGTTATTTTTTGTGTTCACACAATAAAATACCCTTTAAAGAGCAGACTAGGAAAAGGCATAGAGGTGTTTAGTAAAAAGAAGAAGACGTGGTAACAGTATCCATTTCTTTTCTTTTCAATAAAGTAGAATTTCGCTATACTCTTTCTAGAGTGCGAGGAGGGTAATCGTGAAATCATTTATGGGATTTATTTTTACTGTTTGTGCTTTATTATTTGGATACATGCTTATTGAAGCTAGGCGCAATCGTGTCAGTGAGCACACATTTTCTTTTTCAAACCTTCCTTCTTCTTTTCACGGAGTAAGGATCTTTTTTATATCTGATTTGCACTTTCGTTCTATTCACTCTTCCATTCTCAGAGAGGTTAAAGGAAAAGCTGATTATGTATTTGTCGGGGGAGACATCATGAAAAAGCAGTGCCTTTTTCCAGAGTGGAAGAAAATCTTAAAAAGCTTTCATCTATTGCTCCCGTTTATTTCGTATGGGGAAATAATGATTATGAAAAGGATCCCCAAAGGCTGGAGGAGACACTAAGAGAACACGGTGTGACGGTTCTCGCCAATGATACAGCTGTCTTACAAAAGAATGGGGAAAGCCTCTTTCTCATAGGAGTGGATGAACTCAATCATGGAAGAGATGATCTGGAAAAAGCAGGAGCATACTCAGGGGATGGCTTTAAAGTTTTACTGGCTCATGATCCAGCCATCATCCACAAGCTTAAAAAGTCTCATAATATAACTCTTGTTTTCAGCGGACACACACACGGGGGGCAAATCAGGCTTTTTGGAAAGGGGATAAGGGAAAAGGGCGGCGTAAAGCAAAGAAATCGTGTCACCCTGCTCCTGAGCAACGGCTACGGTACCACAACAATTCCAATGAGGCTGGGAGCGCCGGCAGAGACGCATTTACTCACATTAGTAAAAGACGATGAATAACTGACTCAAGAAAACGAAGAAAGGTAAGAGGTGAAAATCTCCTGTGTCGCAAAATGAAACCGGTAAATACAATATTAAGGCAATATCTAAGATGCTTGGAATCCAGCCAGGTACGCTCCGGGCCTGGGAGCGTCGTTACCATATTATAGAACCAGTAAGGAACCAGGCAGGACACCGGTTGTATACTGAGGAGCATGTAGGGACCTTACGATGGTTAATAGATAAAGTGGAAAAGGGTTTTACCATTGGGCAGGCAGTGGATTTATTTGAGAAAGAAGATTTTCAACTGGATTCTGTTGAAGGAAAGGGAAACGGTCAGGTTGAAGAGTTTTCGATTAAAATAAGGGAAGCCTTGCTGTCTTTTAATGAAAGTGAAGCCCAGGCTCTTGCTGACAGAGCCTTTAGTATATTCAGCATCGAAAAGGTTCTTATGGAAATTTTTACTCCCCTGCTTATAAAGGTGGGGGATTTATGGGAACGGAATTCTATAACAGCTGCTCATGAACATTTTGCTTCAAATTTTATAAAAATGAAAATGGGTAACATCTTTCAAAGTTACCGGGTTGATGCCTATCTTCCTAAAGTCCTGGTTGTTTGTGCACCTGATGAACGCCATGAGTTAGGTCTGTTAACGTTTACGTTTTTTTTGAGAAGAAAAGGATTTGATGTGATTTACTTAGGTACAGGCGTTCCTGGCAGAGACATTCTCACGGTAGTAAATCAAGTGCAGCCAAAGCTTTTTTTCATTTCGTGCACGATGGTTAAGAATTTGGAGGGCGCCTTCAAGTGGTCAAGGCAGTAGCAAAAAAACACCCGAATACGGTCACTGGGATTGGTGGGAGCGCGGTAAAAGGAGCCTCAACAAATGAGTTGGGTAATAATCTGCTCATTATGGATTCCACCATACAAGGGTGGGATCATTGGTTTCATGATTTCTTTCAGCAATATAGAAGATAGAAAAGTCTATCACGGTGGAAAAGCCTAATGAATAAAGTAGGATAAGAAGTGATCGCATCAAAGCGGGGTGGATCAGGGCGAAGGAGGGGCAGCTATGCGCCTGGAGAAAATAACCACCAATAAAGTGAAAGTGTTTTTAACGTTGGATGATTTAAGTGAGCGGGGGTTAGAAAAAGATGATCTTTGGAATGACTCTCCTCGAGTGAAACAATTGTTCCGAGATATGGTTCTTGAAGCAGATGAAGTTCTTGGATTTAAAGTAGAAGGGTATTTATCAGTAGAAGTATATGCTCTGCCTGCTCAGGGAATGATCATTCATTTATCGTCTGAAGAAGCACCATGTTCTTTTGAAGAGATGGATGAAGATGTTCTGGAATTGGAAATAACGATGGATGAGAGGCCGGAAATGCTTTTTGAATATCGATCGTTTGAAGATATTATTCAGCTGGCGTGGCGTCTTTATGACTCTGGAATTACTGGCGGGCAGCTGCTCTTTCATAAAGAGCGCTACTATCTATATTTTCACAAGGCAGAAACCGCTGCGCTTTCAGAGGACACCTTTATTGCAGTGATGTCAGAGTATGGAGAGCCGTCTACCATTTCCTATACACTTTTAAAAGAATATTCTTCCAGATTGGTGAATGAAAACGCAGTAAGTGAGATTGTATCTTACTTTTCACGATAGGCCACCTCTTTATAAGAGGTGTTTTTTATGGGGTTTACCAGCTTGGACCTAAGGATGGAATGAAAGGCAGGAGAGGATGGCAGTCTCATTGAAGTGAGGAAAAGAAAGACAGCGTTTCGGTAGAAATAAACGCAATCTTTCTTTATAGTAGTAAGTGATTGAATGTGAAAAATCTAGAACATGCGCGATGATTGCCGCTCCTGGCCAAATGCCTTGAGACAAACGCTTTTCTATTTTTTATAGAGGTGAACAGACATGGAAGAAAATGAGAAAACAGAGCAAGAAAACATGGATGTCTTGCTTTCTACACAGAAAGTAGTAAAAGAGGCCCTGGGTAAGCTGGGGTATCCAGATGAAATATATGAACTCATGAAAGAGCCTGTACGTTTGCTAACTGTAAGAATTCCAGTTCGGATGGATGATGGCTCCACAAAAGTGTTTACCGGTTTTCGTGCCCAGCACAATGACGCGGTTGGGCCTACAAAAGGCGGAGTCCGTTTTCATCCGAACGTTACTGAAAAAGAAGTCAAAGCCTTATCAATTTGGATGTCTTTAAAGGCCGGCATTGTGGACTTGCCCTATGGAGGCGGAAAGGGAGGAATTATCTGTGACCCAAGAGACATGTCTTTTCGTGAGCTGGAAGGTTTAAGCAGAGGGTATGTACGAGCAATCAGCCAAATTGTCGGGCCAACAAAGGATATTCCTGCCCCCGATGTATTTACAAATTCTCAAATCATGGCCTGGATGCTTGACGAATACAGCCGGATCAGGGAGTTTGATTCTCCTGGATTTATAACAGGCAAACCTATAGTGTTAGGAGGATCTCACGGACGAGAGTCTGCTACCGCAAAAGGGGTTACCATCTGCATGAGAGAAGCGGCTAAAAAGAAAGGCATTGCTCTTGAAGGCGCCAAGGTTGCTATTCAGGGATTTGGCAATGCAGGCAGCTACTTGGCGAAGTTTCTTTATGATGCAGGGGCTCATATCGTAGGCATTTCTGATGCGTACGGAGCTCTTTATGACCCAGATGGATTAGATATTGATTACCTTCTTGACCGGAGAGATTCATTTGGAGCAGTGACCAACTTATTTAAAAACACATTGACCAATCAAGAGCTTCTTGAGGTGGAGTGTGATATCCTGGTGCCGGCAGCGATTGAAAACCAAATAACAAAAGAAAACGCCAATAATATAAAAGCAGACATAGTAGTAGAAGCAGCAAATGGGCCGACTACGATGGAAGCAACAAAAATATTATCTAATAGAGGTGTTCTTCTTGTACCGGATGTTCTGGCAAGTGCCGGCGGGGTAACGGTCTCTTATTTTGAATGGGTGCAGAATAATCAGGGATATTACTGGACAGAAGAAGAGGTGGAAGAAAAGCTCGAACAGGTAATGGTTCATGCATTTGAAAATATTTTTCGTCTTGCTCATGGACGGAAAGTAGACATGCGTCTTGCTGCCTATATGATTGGTGTGAGAAAAATGGCCGAGGCATCCAGATTCCGAGGCTGGATATAAAGAACATATGACATTCAGGACCCCCTGCTCCTAGAGGAAGGGGGTTCGCTAATGCAGAAAAATAAGGAGTGGCAAAGGTGAGCATCATAAAAGAGACAGTCATTATAATCGGAGCAGGGCCTTGTGGGCTGCAGCTGCCATCTCTTGTCAGGAGAAGGGGCTGGATCCCCTGATTATTGAAAAGGAAAACGTTGTTCACACGATTTTCCGTTATCCGACTCATCAAACATTCTTTAGTTCAAGTGATAAATTAGAGATTGGGGATCTGCCGTTTGTAACAGAAGAAAGAAAACCAAAGCGGAACCAGGCCCTTTCTTATTACAGGGAAGTTGTCAAGCGTAAAAAG
Organism: Thalassobacillus sp. C254; assembly: GCF_001310615.1. Classification (NCBI taxonomy): domain Bacteria; kingdom Bacillati; phylum Bacillota; class Bacilli; order Caryophanales; family Bacillaceae; genus Thalassobacillus; species Thalassobacillus sp. C254. The sequence continues at coordinate 39,649 of NZ_BAXQ01000026.1, forward strand.
TTACGTATTCATTCTTTTGAAGAAGTGAAGGAAGTCTGTAAACAAGCAGATGGTTCCTTTTTGCTCTTAACTGAAGATAAAAAAGGTGAAGCAAAGGAGTATAAAGCCCCTTTTGTGATCACAGCCACTGGCTACTATGACAATCCAAATTATATAGGGATAAAGGGAGAAGAAAGCGAGCATGTATTCCATTATTTTAAAGAAGCACATCCTTTCTTCAAAAAAAATGTGGTCGTTATCGGCGGGAAAAATTCAGCGGTAGATGCCACACTTGAATTAGAAAAAGCAGGGGCAAACGTTACAGTTTTATATCGGGGCGGGGAGATGCCAGAAGATGTAAAGCCTTGGATATTGCCTGAATTTCTTTCTTTGATCCGCCACAATAAAATAAAGATGTATTACCATGCTGTCCCTGAAGAAATTACTGAAAAGAGTGTCCATTTTATCGTTGATGGTGAACAACAAACTGTTGAGGCAGACTTTGTTTTGGCAATGACAGGGTATCATCCTGACCACGGATTTTTAACCAAGATGGGTGTGGAAATTGAAAAGGAAACAGGGCGCCCGGTATTTGACGAGGATACAATGGAAACGAATGTGGGAAATCTCTTTATAGCGGGTGTGATTGCAGCAGGAAACAATGCAAATGAGATTTTTATAGAAAACGGGCGTTTCATGGTGATGCTGTCTCCGAAACGATATACGAGCGGCTGAGAACCAGGGACTATAACATACAGTTGTAAAGTGACAGCCTTCATAAGGTTGTCATTTTTAGATCGTGGCTTTGTACATTGTTGTTGATTCCCCCTTAAAGGCCCTCGCTTGTGCCTAAAGGACCGCGTGCCAGATCCATTCTAGTGTCCCTTCATGCATCCACGGTGTCTTCTGTAGTACGTGAATTGCCGCGGCTCCCTGGAAAACCACCCTGGGGGAGCTGCGGCTCAAGGGACCGAAGGAGCTTCGCGTTATTACCTATTATCGAATAATTTTAAAAAATCAATGTCACCTTTTAAAGAGCCTGATTTAAAGAACTTCAGCGCAGAAATATTTCCTGGAGCTTTCCATGGTCCTGAGTCATCTCAAGAGCAGCCATCAGCTTAAGCCGTGCTTTTTGTCCATTTAATCCATTTGTAAATATGACTCCTTTTTCTTTCAGCTGCCTGCCCCCTCCTTCATAGCCGTATGTGTCCTGGACGATACCGCTGTAGCTTCTGGATACCAGTACGACTGGAATGTTCTTTTCAATGAGTGATTCCAAGGGAGGAACAATAGCTGGCGGCACATTCCCTTGCCCGAATGCTTCAAGCACCAGACCATCGAGTGGATGAGAGGCTATATGAGCCATCACACTTTCTTCCATGCCGGCGTATGCTTTTACAAGCAGCACCTTTTTAGAGAGCTTTGTAACTGGAAAGTGTTCCCGGTGCGCTGGAATGTGATGAAAAGAAACTTCACGTTTTGTTAAGATCCCTATGGCCCCGTATTGAGGACTTTGAAAGGTGGCGATGTTGCTTGAATGGGTTTTTGTTACGTTTTTAGCTGTATGAATTTCATCATTAAAGACGACGATGACCCCTTTTTTGGCTGCTTTGTCACTTGCTGCTGTTCTTACAGCTGAAATTAAGTTATGAGGGCCATCAGCGCCAAGCTCATTGCTTGAACGCATAGCTCCAGTGATAACAACTGGCTGGTCCAAATGTAAGAGCAAGTCTAATAAGTAGGCGGTTTCTTCCAGCGTATCTGTTCCATGAGTAATCACGACCCCGTCAAAATGAGAATTTTTCATCTTTTCATTAATCTTTTCAGCAAGACCCAGCATGTGCCTGGGAGTGATATGAGGAGAAGGAAGGTGAAGATAATCTTCCGTTTCTATCTTCACTGTCTCCTGTAACATTTCGTTTACAGAATGAAGAGGGTTCTTTTCTTCTGGCACGACCATGCCCGTTTCTTTATTTTCAGACATGGCAATCGTACCGCCAGTATGAATGATAAGTATTTTTTTCAAAGGATCACCTCACATAAGAATAATATATACCTGTGTTTCCGGTCTTTTTAACGATGCTGGTTTGCAAAAAAGGTAAACAATTTTCAACCTTAAAACTAACATGTTACCATGAAGATGAACAGAGGGGACGGTTATGACGGTGGTGACACTTTTTACAGCAGCACTTGCGCCTGCCATATCATTACTTGTATATTTTTATCTTCGCAATCAATACGGTTCAAACATGATAGGGCAGGTCATAAAAGCTTTTATTATAGGAGTGCTGCTAGTTTTCCCCGTGATGGTTATACAATATGCTTTAGAAGGGGAGGCTTTAATTACCGAACCTTGGTTCAAAGCATTCGTCAGTGCCGCTTTCCTTGAAGAGTTTTTTCAATGGTTTCTGCTGTATTTTATCGCTTACCGTTTTGGCACACTGAAAAACAGGTACGATGGAATTGTTTACGCTGTTTCTTTATCTTTAGGGTTTGCAGCAGCCGAGAATGTGTTATATCTAATGGCAACAGGTATTGACTTTGCTGTCGGACGAGCCTTTCTGCCTGTGAGCAGTCATGCATTGTTTGGAGTAGTCATGGGGTATTACCTGGGATCTGCTCGTTTTAAAGTGAATGACCATGTAAAAAAATGGCTTTTCCTGGCCCTGATCATTCCTGTTGTTTTACACGGTTTTTTTGATTTGATACTATTAACCATTAATCAATATCTTTTTACGAGCATCGCCCCTTTTATGATTTTTTTGTGGTGGTTTGCATTAACAAAAGTGAAAAAAGCGAATGAGAGAACGGAATAAGGAGTGATCGTATTGACTACTGAAACTCGATACAGAGTGGTGATTCGCTGTCCTAAATGCGGAGAAAAATATATTCTGCGAGGACGCCAGCGAGCTGATGGTGAATATGAAACAGGGTTTAAACGATGTGTATGCGGGAATGAAACGGAGCTTAATGTAGAGGCTACGCCGGAATAAAGGTTGCAATTTCATGTTTTTTCGTGTAGTGTAGCAATAACAACTTTATTATAGGAAGCTTTCTTATCTAGAGAGATGGAGGGAATGGCCCGAAGAAATCTCAGCAACCAGCCAGTTTTGGTCAGGTGCTAATTCCAGCAGGTGGTGATAAACCTGCAAGATGAGAAGAAGCTAGCATGTCTCGATACTGTCTTGCCTTCTTCTTAACCGAAGAAGGCTTTATTTTGTACATATGCATTTTTCCAACAAATGTAAAGAGGGTTAAAGGTCGCAAAAACCTTAGGCTGCCCTTTTTCTGAAAAAATTAGAAAATAAAGAAAAACAGATTACATCATAAGGAGTGGAGAGAATGTCTCGATACAACCTAGAAACAAAACTTGCACAAATAGGGAATAGAAGCGAGGAGGCTACAGGCACAGTAAGCGCACCTGTCTACTTCTCAACTGCATACAGGCACAGCGGTATAGGAGAATCAACCGGCTATGACTATTCAAGGACAGGAAATCCTACAAGAGAACTTCTTGAAAAGGCGATTGCAGATTTAGAGGGCGGAGACAAGGGGTTTGCGTTAAGCTCCGGAATGGCAGCTGTTCAAACAGTTCTAGCGCTATTTAAAAGCGGGGATGAGATCCTGGCATCCCAGGACTTGTACGGCGGCACCTATCGTTTATTTGAAGAAGGGTGGAAAAAGTGGGGGTTAACCTTTACATACGGAGATCCTCGAAACCTTGCATCTTTTTCAGAAAAAATAACAGAAAATACAAAAGCTTTATTTATCGAAACGCCGACAAATCCATTAATGCAGGAAGCTGATTTGGAAGGCTTGCTGCTGTTGCAAGAGAGAATAACCTGCTTTTAATTGTAGATAACACCTTTTATACTCCAGTGCTTCAAAGACCTATTGAAAAAGGAGCCGACATTGTCATTCACAGTGCATCCAAGTATTTAGGCGGCCATAATGATGTCATCGCAGGCTTAATTGTTGCAAAAGGAGAAAAGCTTTGTGAAGAAATTGCAGCTTTTCATAATGGCATGGGAACGATTCTTTCTCCTCTTGATGCCTGGCTGTTAATGAGAGGCATGAAGACACTGTCTCTGCGGATGGAAAAGCATACGGAAAATGCTCAAAAGGTAGCAGCTTTCCTGAAAGAACATCCATTGATTGATGAAGTCCTTTACCCAGGTAAAGGTGGCATGCTTTCCTTTCGTATCTGTGATGAACAGCATGTGAATCAGCTTTTAAAAGGGTTGAACCTCGTCACATTTGCAGAAAGCCTTGGCGGTGTAGAAAGCTTTATGACCTACCCGGCCACTCAAACCCATGCTGACGTTCCTGAAGAAGTACGACTGGCCAACGGTGTCTGTAACCGTCTCCTTCGTTTTTCAGTGGGAATTGAAAATGCTGAGGATTTAATAAGAGATTTACAGCAGGCATTAGAACAACTTTCACAGTAACAGAAGCGTATTGGAGAAAGGATGAATGAAGTGGAATTCTTAAAAGCTCTGGAAAATGGAATGCTTGTCGGAGACGGAGCGATAGGCACTTATTTATATGACAAAGGGTTTACAGGCTCTTTTGAAGCCTTAAATATAGAAGATCCTTCTGCTGTGACAAGTGTACACAGGGAATATATCAAGGCAGGGGCAAACGTGATTCAAACAAACACCTATGCTGCAAATCGTCTTAAATTAGAGCGGTATGGCCTTGAGAATGAAACGGTAGAGATAAATAAACAAGGCGTTCGTCTGGCAAGGAAAGCAGCCGGGGGAGATGCTTTTGTCCTCGCTACAATCGGAGGAATCCGTGGAGTCCAAAAGACAGATTATGACAATGACGATATTCTTTCAGCACTGAAAGAACAGGCAAAAGCTCTTCTTTCAGAAAAGCCTGATGGTTTAATTCTGGAAACATTTTATAATTATGAAGAGGTTCAGTCGGCGGTTCAGATGCTCCGTAAGATGACTGACCTTCCTATTGTAGCCCAGGTCTCTCTAGGAGAGGTTGGAGTTCTCCATGGAGGAATCAGCGTCACAGAAGCTTTTCAGACTCTCGCAGCCCAGGGAGCTGATGTTGTCGGTTTAAACTGTCGCATGGGCCCGTATCATATCCTGCGTTCCCTGGAAAATGTCCCCTTAATAGAAGGAGCGTATATTTCGGCTTATCCGAATGCCAGTCTGCCAGATTTAGATGACGGGAGGTTTGTATACCAATCGAACCCAAGTTATTTTTATGAGAGGGGCCAGGATCTGCGAAGCCAGGGCGTCCGTCTCATAGGCGGATGCTGTGGGACAACGCCGGAACATATTGCTGAGCTAGCGAAGGCGGTAAAAGGTGAAAAACCCGTCGATACAAAGGAAACAGTCCCGGTTGAAAAGGAAGTTATTCAGGCTTCAAAGAGGACGGAAACGCCTTCTCTCTCTGAAAAGGCAAAAAATGAAGTTGCCATTGTTGTTGAGTTAGACCCTCCAAAAAAGCTGGCGACAGACAAGTTTTTAGAAGGTGCGAAACAGCTTCATGAAGCTGGAGCTGATGCAGTCACTATGGCTGACAATTCACTCGCTTCACCACGCATTGATAACATGGCTATGGGAACGATGGTGAAGGAAAAGATAGGAGCACGTCCTCTTATTCATATCGCATGTCGAGACAGAAATTTAATTGGACTCCAGTCTCATTTATTGGGAATGCATGCTCTAGGCATACATGATCTTCTGGCTGTAACAGGAGACCCAACGAAGGTTGGGGACTTCCCAGGCGCCACCTCTGTATACGACCTGACTTCCTTTGATCTTATTTCCTTGATTAAAGAAATGAACGAAGGAAGATCTTTTTCAGGAAAATCTCTAGGGGAAAAAACATCTTTTTCAGTGGCAGGTGCTTTTAACCCGAATGTAAGATCGTTAGAAAGAGCAGTTAAAAGGCTTGAAAAAAAGATTGAGGCTGGGGTAGATTACTTTATGAGCCAGCCCGTGTATGGAAAAGAACAATTTCATGAAATCCATGAAGCCACCAAACATTTGCCGGTGCCTGTGTATATTGGCATTATGCTTTAGTGAGTGCCAGAAATGCAGAGTTTCTTCATAACGAAGTGCCAGGCATTAAGCTGACGGATGAAATCAGGGAAAGAATGGCTGCTTGCGGGGAAGATCGGGCGAAAGCAGAAAAAGAAGGCCTTGATATTGCAAAAGAGTTAATAGATGAAGCAATGAAATATTTTAATGGAATTTATTTAATTACACCATTTTTGCGTTATGAAATGACAGTAGAGCTGACCCGCTATATAAAGGAAAAAGCGAGCTTACAGAAAGAAACTGTAAAAAGCAGGTAAGCATAGGGGTACCGGGTGGTAAAAGGAGTGGACACACCAATGACCGAGAAAAAAATATCATTTGAAGAACGATTACAAAAAGAGATATTGGTATTAGACGGAGCAATGGGAACGATGCTTCAGAATGCAGACCTCTCGCCTGAGGACTTTGGCGGGGAAGAGTATGACGGCTGTAATGAATTTTTGAACCTTACAGCTCCTGAAGTCGTTGAGCGAATTCATCGGGAATACCTTGAAGCGGGTGCTGACATTATAGAAACCAATACATTTGGGGCCACGGATATTGTCCTTGCAGATTATGATCTTGAGGATCGGGCGGAAGAAATTAACATTGCTTCCGCACAAATTGCCAGGAAAGTGGCAGATGAATTTTCAACAGAAAATGCTCCCCGCTATGTGGCAGGCGCGATGGGACCGACAACAAAATCATTGTCGGTGACTGGAGGAACTACTTTTGAGGAGCTTATCGCCTCCTATGAAGAGCAGGCTAGGGGCCTTATTAAAGGCGGGGTCGATATCCTGCTTCTTGAAACAAGCCAGGACATGAGAAACGTGAAGGCTGCCTATCTAGGAATTGACCAGGCTTTTTCAGCTTTAGGAACAAGGCTTCCTTTAATGATTTCAGGCACGATAGAACCAATGGGGACAACTCTTGCCGGTCAGACCATTGAGTCTTTCTATATATCCTTAGAGCATATGAAACCTGCAGTTGTAGGACTAAATTGTGCAACTGGGCCTGAATTTATGAGAGATCATCTCCGTTCTCTTTCAGAATTAGCAACCACCCACGTGCATTGTTACCCAAATGCCGGTTTGCCTGATGAAGAAGGACATTACCATGAATCACCCGAGTCACTGGCAACAAAGCTGGAATCTTTTGCTGAGAAAGGCTGGCTGAATGTAGTAGGGGGATGCTGCGGTACGACTCCGGAGCACGTTAAGGTAATGAAAGAAGTAGCGGAACGCTACGAGCCAAGGAAAGCACAAATCGATCATCCTCACGCCGTTTCGGGCATTGAGCCTTTAATTTATGAAGAAGATATGCGTCCGTTATTTGTCGGGGAACGGACAAACGTCATCGGGTCTCGTAAGTTTAAACGGTTAATCGGAGAAGGGAAGTTTGAGGAAGCATCTGAAGTTGCAAGAGCACAGGTGAAAAAAGGGGCCCATATTATAGATGTTTGCCTCGCTGACCCTGACCGGGACGAAGCCGAAGACATGGAGAACTTTTTACAGCATGTCGTCAATAAAGTGAAGGTCCCTTTAATGATTGATTCCACTGACTTCCAAGTGATTGAAAAATCGTTAACTTATTCTCAGGGGAAAGCAGTAATCAATTCAATTAATCTCGAGGACGGGGAAGAGCGGTTTAAACAGATTATTCCGATCGTTAAAAGATTTGGGGCAGCTGTGGTTGTCGGTACGATTGATGAAACGGGAATGGCCGTTTCAGCTGAACGAAAGCTTGAAGTTGCCAAACGCTCATATGACATCCTTGTTAACCAGTACGGAATCAATCCAAAAGATATTATCTTCGATCCATTGGTCTTTCCCGTTGGGACAGGGGATGAACAGTACATTGGTTCAGCTGAAGCCACAATTGAAGGGATACGCTTGATCAAAGAAGCCCTGCCAGAATGTTTAACCATACTGGGAATTAGTAACGTATCCTTTGGTCTTCCTCCGGTTGGCCGTGAAGTGTTAAACTCAGCATTTATGTACTATTGCACAAACGCAGGCCTTGATTACGCCATAGTAAACACGGAAAAAGTGGAAAGGTATGCAAGTATTCCAGACAATGAAAAAGAACTTGCAAGAAAACTTCTTTTTGAAACTTCAGACGAGACTCTAGCAGAGTTTACCGCCCATTACAGAGGCAAGAAGTCTGAGAAAAAGAAAGTAGAAAAAAACCTTACCCTTGAAGAACGTCTCGGAGAATATATTGTAGAGGGAACAAAAGAAGGGTTATACCCTGACTTAGATCTCGCTCTTGACTCTTATGAAGACCCCTTGGATATCATTAACGGACCGTTAATGATCGGTATGGATAGAGTAGGAAAGCTTTTTAATGATAACGAGTTAATTGTGGCCGAAGTACTCCAGAGTGCGGAAGTGATGAAGGCTGCTGTAGCACATTTAGAACCGTATATGGAAGTCAAAGAGGATGACAGCGGGAAAGGGAAAATTCTCCTTGCTACCGTTAAAGGAGATGTCCATGACATTGGGAAAAACCTTGTAGACATTATCCTCTCTAATAATGGCTTTAAAATTGTGAACCTTGGAATCAAGGTTACCTCAAATGAATTGATCGAAGCAGTACGCAGAGAAAAGCCTGATGCTATCGGATTAAGCGGTCTTTTGGTTAAGTCTGCCCAGCAAATGGTTCTGACAGCACAGGATTTAAAGAATCAGGAAATCTCCCTCCCAGTGTTAGTTGGCGGGGCGGCATTAACCCGGAAGTTTACCGATGAGAAAATTGCCGCAGAGTATGATGGGCTTGTTCTCTATTCAAAAGATGCCATGAATGGTCTTGAGCTGGCAAACCGGCTTGCATATCCAGAAAAGCGGGAGGCGTTAGAGCAGGAAATCAGGGAAAAGCAGCAGAGTAAACAATCAAAAGCCGCAGAGAAGCCAAAGCAGGCGGCGGCAGAAGAAATCCCTGCGCGCTCAGAAGTCTCTCAGGATGTTCCAGTGTTAACACCGCCGGATCTTAAAGAGCATGTATTAAGGGATTATAAACTTTCCCATTTAGAGCCATACATTAATATGCAGATGCTGTTAGGAAGGCACCTCGGCCTCCAAGGGAAAGTAAGCCGTCTTTTAAGTGAAGGCGACGAAAGAGCAGTAGAGCTAAAAGAAAAGGTAGATGAATTCCTGCAAAGAGCCAAGTCTGAAAAGCTCCTGCAGGCACACGGGATCTACCGCTTTTTCCCGGCTCAGTCTGAAGGTAATGACATCCTCATTTATGACAGTCCGGACAAGAAAAAAGTAATTGAAAGATTTTCCTTTCCAAGACAGCAGCGGGCCCCTTATCTTTGTCTTGCTGATTTTATCCGTTCGACTGAAAGCGGAGAAATGGATTATATCGGGCTGCTCACTGTTACTGCAGGAGAGGGAGTCCGGCAGATGGCAAATGAAGCAAAGGAAAATGGCGATTATTTGTTCAGTCATCTGGTTCAGGCTGCAGCGCTGGAAACAGCGGAAGGGTTTGCGGAAAGAGTCCACCAGATGATGAGAGACCAATGGGGGATTCCGGATTCACCTGACTTAACAATGGAGGAACGTTTTTCTGCTAAGTACCAGGGTATCCGGGTATCCTTTGGATATCCTGCCTGCCCTAATCTGGAAGACCAGAAGAAGCTCTTTAAACTCTTGAATCCTGAAAAATCGGAGTCCAGCTGACAGATGAATTTATGATGGAACCAGAAGCCTCCGTGTCCGCGATGGTTTTTGCTCATCCGGAAGGAAGGTACTTTAACGTCCTCTAAATTTCATAATATGTTTATTATATCTGGATTATTTGGGCATTCGCCGTAGAGGGAAGCTGCTCACATTGCAATAGGCAATGTGAGCAGCTTTTTTTGGGGGAAAAAGCGTGGGAAAGTGCTTGCTTTTTCTACCATTTTTTCTTGATTCAATAATTGAAAGGAAAATGTATGAATAAAAACAAACGTCCAACAAAAACTAGCGTTAGGTAATGATGGAAACATTGGCAGTCATGAAAAAAGTAAGGAGGATCATTTATGAGGACAAACATGCTCTCTTGTTTAAAAAAAGGGATCATTGCATCTCTTTGCACTGCCATCCTGTGCGGATTATTTCCGCATCAAGCTGCAGAAGCGTTTACAGACCAGGTGATACAACGGGGGGCCACTGGAGACGATGTAGTGGAACTTCAATCACGCCTGCAGTACATTGGTTTTTACGATGAAACCATCGATGGTGTATTTGGGTGGGGGACTTACTGGTCTGTGAAAAAGTATCAAGAAGAGTTTGGAATGGAAGTGGATGGTTTAGTAGGGGAAGAAATGAAAACCATGCTTGAACGCTCTACGAATTATGATGAAGAATTTGTTCAAAGAGCTCTTAGGGAAGGAAGACAATTTACACACTATGGTCAGACGCCAAAACATAAACAAAAAGGGCCAAAAGGAGCTCAAGACCAGCCGGAGGTAGCAAGAAGGGATCCAGGAGCAGCACCGGAAGCTCCAGCAGAGGAGCCAGCACCAGCTCCACAGGAAGAGGCTCAAGCAGAGGAACCTGCACCAGAAGCTGCACCAGAAGCAGCGCCTGAAGCAGCACCGGAAGAACCGGCAGTGCCTGCCCCTGAAGAAGAAGAGCCTGAGGAACAGACAAATGAAGCAAACATTCAAAAGGCCATGAATGTACCGGATGGCTATTCTGAAAATGATATTCAGATTATGTCAAACGCTGTATACGGGGAAGCAAGAGGAGAGCCGTATGTTGGCCAGGTTGCCGTGGCTGCAGTAATTATTAATAGAATCCACAGCCCGACGTTTCCAAACACAGCCTCCGGAGTGATTTTTGAACCGCGAGCTTTTACAGCGGTAGCTGACGGTCAGATCTGGCTAGAGCCTGATGATACAGCGAGACGTGCTGTACTGGATGCAATTAACGGCCAGGATCCATCAAGCGGAGCAGAATATTACTTTAATCCAGATACAGCAACTTCAGGATGGATCTGGACGAGACCGCAAATTAAAAAAATAGGGAAACATATTTTCTGTCATTAATGGAGGTGAAGAAACGTGATACGAAATATTATTATAGGGGCTCTCGCAATTGGCGTCATCGGATTAGGGTTTTGGGGCTTTAATGAAAACCAGGAAAAAAGCCAGGTCCTCATGCAGACAGAAAACAACTATCAGCGTGCCTTCCATGATTTAGCCTATCACATAGATCAGCTGGAAGACGAAATCGGTTCGACGCTTGCGATGAATTCCAGAAAACATTTGTCGGGATCATTAGCAGAAGTCTGGAGAGTTACATCACTGGCTCAAAGCGAAATGGGCCAGCTTCCTCTTGGGATGATTCCTGTAAGCAAAACAGAAGAATTCCTTTATAATATAGGCGATTTCAGCTATGAAACCTCAATTAGAAATTTGGACGATGATCCTTTATCAGATGAGGAATATGAAGAATTACAGAACTACTATGAACAAGCAAAAGAGATCAAACATGACTTAAGACAGATACAAGCTTCAGCTTTACGAGAAGGATGGCATTGGACAGACGCAGAAAGTGAACTTCTCGCACAACAGGAGCCCATGAATAATTCTATCGTAAACGGCTTTACATTGATTGATGAGAAAGTAGAAGGCTTCTCGGAAACAAATTGGGGGCCTGAAAATGGGTTTGGAGGAGACTTTGAAAAGAGATTATCAGAAAGAATTGATGACAAGGAAGAAATAGATGAAGAAAAAGCAGTGGCGAGGGCGAAAGAATTTCTTGATGTGCCAAACGAGGACAACATTGTCGTCCAGGAATTAGGGGAAGGGTCCTTTTATGAAGGGTATGAGCTGGTCATTGAGGATCCTGAACGTGAATCATCTGTATATATGGAAATGACAAAAAAAGGCGGTCTCCCTTTATTCTTACTTGAATCAAGGAATGTAGGAGAGCCCCAAATCAGCTTAAACGCAGCCTCAGAAAGAGCAGAACACTTCCTTGAAAGGAATCATTTTGACAGCATGCAGCTCATTGACAGCAGTCAGTATGAATCAGTTGGGGTGTTTCAATTTGCGCCAGTTCAGGACAATGTCCGTTTATATCCTGACATCGTTACAGTTGATGTCGCTTTAGACACTGGTGACGTGATTGGATATGAGGGAGTCGATTACTTTGCTAATCATAAAGAAAGGCAAGACCTCTCCCCTGAACTAGATGAAGAGGAAGCTGAAGAAGCATTAAATCCTAACCTTGAGGTAAGAGAAGCACATGCGGCCGTTATTGAAAACGAAGAGGAAGAAGAAGTTCTTTGTTATGAGTTCTATGGCACCCTCGGACAAGACACATTCCGAATCTTTATTAACGCCAAGACCGGTGAAGAAGAGCAGATAGATAAAATGGCAGAAGCCGAGCCGGTTTATAACACAGATTACTAAAAGATAAGCAAGCCACTGAGGCTGGGACAAAACCCAGCTAATAAGAAGGGTTCTCACCATTGGTGAGACCCTTTTCTTGTCTCCAGTATTATAGTAGCTGCTAGTTCAAAAATACACGCGCATGTTGTACTTTAGCTGGGATGAACGGCATGTTTCGTCCAATTCACGCTAGTTTCAACCGTCATAATCTGTTTGAGGGACAAATGTGTTTCAAGACATCTTTGACAAAGTGGTTCTTATTGCCGCAGAAAATGAAATGGTAAGGGGAAGAGTACTCTTTACATACTTCACTCCCAACGCCAAACAGCCTGTGAAGGAGCCTGTATTCAGGCTTCTTCTTTTTTATTAATCATGCCATAATAAAAGACAAAGAAGAAATGTTGAGAAACAATTCAGAATATATTCATTCAAAATGGAAAGAGGAGACTGGGCATGATAGAAATAGGAGACAGAATATTTCTGGAGCGTAAAGAAATAAGCAGCGGTGAAATAAGCCGTTTTCGGTGCCGGCTAGTGGGGAAGAGGGAAGGGGTATTGATTATTGATCTCCCGATAAATGAGGAGACTCAAAAAAGTGCCTTTTTTGTTGAAGGCACTGTATTTCACGCATGGATCATTGGCGCTGATTCTGCCGTGTACTCTTTCGTGACAGAAATACAGGCAAGAAATAAGGATAAGATTCCAGTACTATTGTTACAGGATCCTGGAGAAAAAGGGATGAAACGAATTCAAAGACGGAACTATGTGAGAGTCGATGCCTGTGTGAACCTGGCTCTTCATTCTGTGGAAGAGAAAGCTTCTCCCATCATAACTTTCACAACTAATATTAGCGGTGGGGGAGCTGCTGCTGTGCTTCCATGGAACAGAAAAGTAGACATAGGAAGCATATGGAAGGTGTACGTAGTCCTTCACAGGAATACAGAGGAAACAGAATTGATACGTGCAAAAGCGAAAGTTGTAAATGTCTATAAAAAAGAAGCCGAAGTAAAAGAACAGGCTGCCCTGCAGTTTATTGAAATTGAGGGTAAAGACCGAGAGAAGATCGTACGTTTTTGTTTTGAACAGCAAATCGCTCAGCGCGGGAAAGTGGGAAAAGCGATACGTTAGATTTGTATAGGCCTTTGTGTTATGATAACGTGTAAATATAAATGTACACAAAGGTCATAACAATGATAATGACTAATTTACATTTTCTACATAGCAACTATACGGGGTGAATCATGAAACTGATCAACATTGCCATTGATGGCCCGGCAGGAGCAGGAAAAAGCACGGTAGCCAAAAAGGTTGCCTCAGCTCTTTCCTATCTCTATATTGACACAGGCGCCATGTATAGAGCGATAACATGGAAAGCTTACAGGAAAAGGCGGATTTGAACAACGGTGAGCAGCTGGGTCAACTGCTTGAAAGCACCAAAATTCGGCTCGTTCCTGATGAGAAGGGTACAGAAGTTTTTGTGGATGACGAGGAGGTTTCTGCTGCTATTCGTCAAAATGAGGTGACCCGCAATGTATCCATTGTTGCAGCTCACGAGAAGGTGAGAGAGCAAATGGTGGAGGCCCAGAGGGAGCTGGCTTCCAGAAAGGGGGCAGTCCTTGACGGGAGAGATATTGGCACCGCCGTGCTTCCGGACGCAGAGGTTAAAGTTTTTTTAACTGCTTCTGTCGAGGAAAGAGCCAAGCGCAGATACGAGGAAGAAATTCAAAAAGGAATGGATTCCAAGCTTGATGCAGTGATTGAAGAAATCAGAAGACGGGACCAGCTGGATTCTACGCGTCTGATCTCTCCCCTTACCAAAGCAGAGGATGCAGAAGAAATTGACACGACGCAATTGTCTATTGAGAAAGTAGTCCAGCAGATTTGCCGGCTCGTCGAAGAAAGGGTTCGTGCTACATGATTCTTTATCGAATTGGAAAATCACTTTTTACAATATTCTTTTCCGTGGTTTACAGACCTAAAGTAATCGGGAAAAGTAATATACCAAAAGAGGGTCCTGTGGTTATTTGTTCAAACCACATCAGCAACTTCGATCCCCCTTTAATAGGAACATCTATTAAGCGCCAGATCAATTTCATGGCCAAGAGTGAGCTTTTTGATGTGAAAGTCCTTGGCCCCACCCTTGATAAAATCGGCGTATTTCCTGTAAAACGGGGGGCGGGGGGACAGGCAGGCTCTTAAATTGGGCATTAAATATTTAAAAGAAAACCGTGTCCTTTGCTTGTTTCCAGAAGGAACTAGAAGCAAGACTGGTGAATTAGGTAAGGGGCTGGCTGGTGCAGGTTTTTTGCTCTCCGCAGTGAAGCTGCAGTTATCCCGGCTGTAATTATTGGACCTTATAAGCCGTTTCGCCGTGTGAAAGTTGTTTTCGGAGAGCCACTTGACATCCAAGACTTACGAGAGAACAAAGGAAGTGCTGAACAGGCCACTGAAAGGATAATGGCCAGGATTCAGAGTCTATTGGATGAACACAATGAAGGAACATCCAAATAAATAAGGATAAGTAAATT